>CAZMWN010000074.1:0-13328 GCA_964569935.1 uncultured Pirellulales bacterium | reverse complement strand
AAAGTTAAAAGTAAAAATTAAAAAAAACTTTGGAGTCCGCCTTTTGGCGGACGCCTTCCTTAATTTTACATTTTTCATTTTGATATTTAATTTTCTAATCAACAGACGCAAGCTTTTATCCAACCGGGAACTGCTCGGCCGATGGGGCGAAAAACGCTGCGAGAAGTTCCTCAAACGCAAAGGCCTCAAAACTCTCACTCGTAATTTTCTCTGTAAAACCGGCGAAATAGACCTGATTATGGTCGATACCGATGGCAGTATCGTCTTTGTCGAGGTCAAAGCCAGAGCGGATGAAAATTTCGCCGAAGTTGAGACATCCATCACACCTCCAAAGAAAGCTAGATTGCAAAGAACAGCGCGTTATTTCCTCGCAAATAACAATATACAAAACCGTCCCTTTCGCTTTGATATTGTCACAATAGTGCTGGGACATACCGGCCGGCCGAAAATAAGACACTACGAAAACGCTTTTACCATTTAGTCGAAACATTTCATCACAGTTTTTGTATTCTGGACAATTTGATAAAAATCCGGTAACGTTTTGTTGATTGTGCTATTTGTTACTAAAAAGAAACCAACAACGGCAAAGTGTTATGAAAACAACCATGCGAAAGGCAATTTTAACCTGTTTGATTCTTTTTCTTGTGAGTTTGCTGGCTTGCGGTTGCAGCGAATTTGCACACAGCGGCGATGCGAGTCGGCAACTAAAACCCGGCTATGACCCGAACGCACTTGTTCTAATCGCTCATATCGACCACAGGCAGCACGAGACCCTCATCTCATGGCCCAGAGTAGCATTCGCTATTGGAGACGGCACAATTCTTCTGACCGCCGAGCATTGTGTGGATACGCCACCCCACTGGACCAATTCTCCAATGTCACCTGAGGTCGTCGTTATCAGCCCGTATTACGGCGATATTTACAACTGTCAAATTCTGGCTGTTGAGAAAAAAACCGATTTGGCAATACTCAAAGCCCCATGGCCCATTCATCCCGCTCTTGCCCTCGCCGACGAGGAAGAACTCCGTGACGCCGAACAAATCACTATTTTCAGCCGACCCATAAGAAAATCAAAGAAGCCTCAGCAGTTAGGAAGACAAATCCGAACCACGACGCTGACAATTGACAGGCTAAATATAACAAAGCCCATTATCGGGATGAAGCTCAAAGGAACAGGTCCTGTCCAGAGGGGCTGGAGCGGCTCGGCAATGCTCCTGCCTGAATCCGCTAAAGTCACCGGTCTGGTCTGTGCATTAACCGGTTTCAAATTAGGAATACCGGGATTGTTTTATGTAATCTTCGTCTTTGACACAGTCGGCACTAATGCAGAATCTATCAGGGAACTGCTTAAGCAAAATGACCTCGAATTCGTAGCGAAAAGTTATTACCCATCGCCGTTCGAACCGGTCACGGATGCACAGCCTGCTTTTTCCGATATCATGGATTATTTCGAGACTCTGTTAAAAAAGGAGAGCGCGGAGTCACTTGCGATAGCCGGGAAGCTGGTGACACTTCGTCCCGAATCGAGCCACATTTATTTGCTCCTAGCCATAAGCGCCGACAAACAGGCTCACGAGCCTGATAGTCAGACGCAGGCGTTTCTCGCCCTTGCCGAATCAAGCTACCAAAAAGCCCTTCAACTGGCTCCGGAGAGTGCATCCATCCGTGCCGCCTATGGCAATTTCCTGATGAATCGTCACCGCAAAGAGCAGGCCTTGACCGAAACAGAATCGGCACTGGCTATCGATCCCAATAACAACTTAGCCGCAATCAATCGAATCATCATCTTAACTCAAATCGAACCGAATAAAGCTGAAAAGTATGCTACACAATTAATCGACAGGGATCCCAACAATCCGGATTATTGGTTTCACTACGGAACTGCTCTTTCGGAACTCGGAAAATACAAGCAGGCCCTCAAAGCGGTACAAAAAGCTGTAGAGCTGAACTCCGAAGGCAACTACTACGGAGGTCTTGCCGATATACTGGTAAAACTTGACCAATTAGACAAGGCGGAACGCTACTATAAGAAAATGACAAAAAGCTGCGGCTGCCAGAAATGCTGGTTTAATTATGCAAACTTTCTTCTCAAACACCGCCCGAAAAAACTAAAACAGGCCGAGAAGGCATTGAGCGAAGCCGAGTCCAAAGCTTACATGCTTCGGGTTTCCAAGGAAGATATGGCCAAACTCAAACGACAGAAACAGAAAAAAAAGGGACAAAAGTAAATGTTTCGCGATAATATAAAAGCATCTTTTATCATAGCGAGCTTCATTAATGCCTCCAAACCTTAATAAAAAGAAATGTTATGGAACTGATTGATACACATTGTCACTTGACGTTTGAGCAGTTGGCCGGGGACATAGAGAATGTTCTGGCACGCAGCAGGGCCGTCGGCGTCACCGAGTGGATAACCATCGGTACCGATACGGAGCATAATCGAAAAGCTGTTGAGTTAGCTGAGAGATTCGAGAATATATATGCCGCCGTTGGAATCCATCCGCATGATACCAAGGACGTCACCAGCCAGACCATCGCCGAACTAAAAGAGCTTGCCGGAAACAAAAAGGTCGTTGCTATCGGTGAAACAGGGCTGGATTTTCATTATAACTTCTCGAAACAACCAGCCCAAAGGCGAGCCTTCGCCACACAATTACAAATCGCCCAAGAGCTGAATCTGCCAGTAATAATACATTGCAGAGAGGCCTTTGACGAAACGATGGACATTTTGGGGCAGTTCCTCCGGCTAACCGGCCGGCTCAATGGAGTTGTCTTTCACTGTTTTGGGGGCACTACCGAGCAGGCAAGGATTATTCTCGATTACGGTTTTCATATTTCTTTTACCGGCGTAGTAACTTTCAAGAACGCCGAGACTGCCCGCCAGGTGGCTAAAACAGTGCCGGTTGAAAGATTGATGCTCGAGACCGATTGTCCATATATGTCACCCGAACCAATGCGAAAGCAGAAGATTAACGAACCTGCCCTGATGATTCACACGGCAAGGTTCCTCGCCGAACTCAAAGAAATGGACCTGACCGATTTCGGTAACGCCGTCACCGCAACCAGCAAAGCCTTCTTCGGCCTACCCTGAATCTTTCGAAGGGCTTACACAAGCGTAATTGACGCCACAGACTGACTACATTATTTCCTTCTGTTCGACTTTATAATCGATCAGTGCTGCGCGTTTTTTTCTTGCCGTCTCCAGCAATTTTTCAATTTGTTCTCGATTTTTACTATTAATTGCTCTTTTGAGTTTGAGCAATTCAGTGATGACTTTATCGATACCTTTAGAAGTATTGTTGATATTTGTTAGTAGGACATCGGCCCAAATGTTCGCCGGCCCGGAAGCAATTCGCGAGGTATCCATAAAGCCCTTGCCGGCAAATTTCAATTCCTTGCTGCCAGTTGCATTTGTCAGCGCTGCTGCTGTTATATGCGGCACATGGCTTACATTCGCAAAAATCCTATCGTGCTCGGCCGGTTTCATGAACCTCACTAAGCAGCCCAGTTTCGACCAGAACCTCTCAAGCTTTTGCACCGCCTGTTGATTCGTATTCTGAGTCGTTGTTAAAATACACACAGCCTGGTCACATAAATCATCCCTTGCAAAATCGACACCTCTTTGTTCTGAGCCGACAATTGGATGTGAGCCGACGAAGTGAACCCTATCAGGCAACTTTTTGGCCGCCCAGCGATGTGGCAGGACTTTCGTCGAGCCAACATCGGTAACGATGCAACCGCTTGGCAGTGCATCGCTGATTTCATTAAAGATATTCTCGAAGGTACTGATAGGTGTTGCCAATATGACAATGTCTGCTTTGGTGACGCTCTGTTTGAGAGAATCGACAACCTCGTTTGCCACTGCCAATTGTTTCGCCTTAGCACGAGTGGCGGGGCGGTGCGTGTAACCAACAACTTTAACGCTGGAAAAACAACGTAAAACCCCGGATGCAATCGAGCCGCCTAAAAGCCCTAACCCTATAACTGTTACTTGTTTTAAGTCTTTCAATTCCAAGACCTTATAAAAATATGTCCCAAAACAGATTCGGCTAAAAAGTACTCTACAGCCCTTAGAATGTCAATTTTTTTCTTTGATTAGTGTTGTTATAATGTTAGAATCCTGCCTTTAAGAACAATTACGCTTAATGGCGATTTATGCTCGTGTTGCGCTTATGGCCGAACGAGATAATAAAATAAATAATATGTCAAACAATAATAATACCTTGAGCAACGGTGACCACCTCGACTTTGAGGAAAAGGTAGCTGACCTGGATCGCCAGATGAACGAGCTGCGAAAGCTCAGTTCAATTAAAGGCATTGATTACTCCGCCGAGATTCGTGAGATTCAGAAGCAACAAGTTGTCGAGCTTAGACGCATTTATTCGAACTTAACAGCGTGGCAAACAGTTCAAGTGGCACGACATCCCAAAAGACCTCTCCTTACCGATTACCTCGACCTGATGGTAAAGGATTTTCGAGAGCTGCACGGTGATAGATGCTTTGGTGACGACCGTGCAATTATAACAGGCCTTGGCCACATCGGCAGAGAGAGAGTTTTAGTCGTCGGCCAAAATAAGGGTAAAAACACAAAGCAGAAAATCACCTGCAATTTCGGATGTCCCAATCCCGAGGGTTATCGCAAAGCATTGGCTAAGATGAAATTTGCAGAGAAGTTCGGTATTCCCATCATTACACTTATCGATACGCCCGGAGCTTACCCGGGCATCGGGGCCGAAGAGCGGGGACAGGCCCAGGCAATAGCCGTCAACCTCAATCAAATGCCCCGGCTGAAAGTGCCGATTATCTGCATTGTCATAGGAGAAGGTGGTTCCGGTGGCGCCCTCGGAATAGGTGTCGGTGACAGGTTGGCAATACTCGAGTTCGCGTACTATTCGGTGATATCACCTGAAGGCTGCGCTGCAATTTTATGGCGTGACGGTTCACAGGCTTCCCAGGCCGCCGAGGCGCTTAAACTAACAAGCAAAGATTTACTCAAGCTGGGACTGGTTGACGAAGTTATACCTGAGCCGCTTGGAGGTGCTCACAGGAATATTCACGATACCGTTTATAACGTCGAGAGATATATTGTAAAAACACTGCAAGAGCTAAAACACATGAAGATTGATCATCTCACCGACGTCAGATATGCAAAACTGCGTTCAATAGGTACCACCACTACAGAAAAGGCCGGCATAGACAGGATAAAAGTGACGGTAAAAGAGATTAAACCCAAATCAAAACGAATTCCCGCCAAAGTTTGAAACTAATAAACTTTTAGCTTTTTAAAACCTCCCTAATTTTATAATTCCAACAGGTGAAGTTTCCACACACTTCCGAATGGAGAGTAATTATGAATATGCCAACACAGTCAGAAATAATAAATCCGGTTCAAATCCAAAACGGGCCACTTACAATCCACCCCATAAGATATCGAATATCTAATTATAGGGCAGGCCTCCCTGCCCACCCTAATTCTACCGTTTGTTAGCCGTTATTAATTTCTCGCGGATCTTTGCCTTGTTCGATAGCCTCTATTTTTCTTACTCTTCTTAGATGTCTGCCCCCGCTGAATTCGGTATTAAGCCAGACTTCTACCATTTTGCGTAACAACACTTCCCCCACCTGATCACCCGATAAGCAAAGGACATTCGCATTGTTATGATCGCGTGAAACCTGAGCGCTCAGCTCATCGTGGCACAATGCGGCCCTGATCCCGTGTATTTTATTGGCCGCCATACTCATTCCAATCCCGGTCGCACAAATTAAAATAGCCCTGTCCGCCTCGCCCTTCGAGACGGTTGTCGCCGTCAAATATGCAGTATCGGGATAATCCATCGGATTGCTGTCGTTGGTACCACAATCGATGCTCTCATGACCCAACTCAGCAGCTATCGCCTTGACTTGTTCTTTAATCTCATAACCGCGATGGTCACTTCCAACCGCTATCTTCATATCACAAGCTCATCCATTCTTTTTATTACAGATTTTTCTATAAGCTTTGCACAATTCTCATAAAACTTTAGCGGTAAACCAACCGGATCAGGAATCTCTTTGTTGCCGGCTAATAACAAACAACGACTTTCTGCCTCGGGTTCAAGAGCAATAATACTGCCCTGGTGCATTCTCTCCATTACATAAATAAAATCACTTTCTTGTATGAGCTCTTTGGACAATCCTTGATTCCTATGTGTCCCTATATCTATTCCCTTAGCAGCACAAACTTCAATTGCTTCTGTGCTCGCTGGATAACCAGCAGCGCCTATAACACCCGCTGAACTAATCTTATAACCCATCTGCTCTAATTCGTCAACCTTGCATTGTAATTTTTCCGCCAAATATTTCTTGAATATCCCCTCGGCCATTGGACTTCGGCAGGTGTTGCCCGTACAAACAAATAAAAACTTAATCTGTGATAATACTTCCAGCTCAACTTGTGAATACACACCCTGTCTTAAAATTTCCAGGCCTTTCTTACCTATTTTAGCAACCGTGCTGCTTCTTTTATATTTACACGGTCCACCATCTAAAATCAGGTCGATCCTTCCGGAGAACTGAGCAAGAACTTGCTCGGCATCAACTGCCGGAGATTGTCCAGTTAAATTTGCACTTGGCGCAACCACAAGATTACTCGTTTGCTGTAACAACGCATGGGCTATCAGGTTATCCGGACAGCGAATACCTATTGAATTACCTTTATACAGGTTCTTAAAAACTTCATTATCGAGATTCTGCCGCTGTTTGGTTATATCATCCTTGTCTAATTCAAATACCAGAGTCAACGGTCCAGGCCAGGCATTCTGAATCAATTTGAGAGTTCTTAATCCAAGTGTAGGCACGTATTTATTGACATTACCGCGTTCTGCAATATGCAACGTGTAGTATTTATCAGTAGTTCTATCTTTGATATTGTCGAGTTTCATCAATGAATCACTTTTAATCCTGCAGGCGATTCCGTAAACCGTTTCTGTAGGTAATCCTACAAGCCCACCGGCATCAATTATAGTTGCAGCTTCCGCAATGCCGGCTGAATCTGGCTCCGTGCCATCAAGTTTTATAATTTTCGTTTCCACTGGCCCACACAATACAATAGAGACCACCTAATAGCAAGATTTTCCACTGTCAACTCACAGATAGCAGATGACTCTGTCAACAAGTTAAATAGTAATCGTTATACCGGATGTACGAACGTGGATTGAGGTATCTGACCGAATATATAATATTACTTCTTGTTTTTATTCAAGGCGAAAGGCTATAGTATATATGATTATAGATTATATTATGGGCTTTCCTAAATTCTGCCCAAATAATCTAATGTCAATGTACTATGACCCATTTCATCCGGGCGGCTCACCGGTTCAAAAAGCTTTATGCCTGACTAACAAGCACTGTTTGCTTTAAAATATCCAAAAAAAATTTGTTTCTGCTCCGATAAAAAAAGCGATAACACCATGGGCAAACAAGCAAAAAAAAGTTTTTCTAAAAAACTGAAGCATTTGCCCAAATACACTAAACTATCCATATTAACGTAGCCGATAAAAACATACATTGATGGAACGATTGTTTGAAGGAGAAGTAATTATGCAAACGTTAATTGAGCAGCGTACGGACAGCAGAAATAAAGTTGCCTGGCCAGTCAGTGTTTGGATTCCACAGGCCAATAGATTCTTTAACGGCCGAAGCTGTAACATCAGTAAAACAGGTGTTTTCATTACACTTCCTTTGACAACACCCATTCAGACAGGCCATACGGTAGAACTCAATTTCCCACGGACAGAACCTCTGGCACAGGAAAAAGGACAATTCGCCCGCATTAAATGCGGTAAAGTTGTCAGAGTGGATCGCAATAATCTACTCGAGAATGCAGAAATAGGCGTTGGTATCGCCTTTAACTAATCCCTTTCATGGTCGGATTAAAATAATTTCTTTACAGTCTGTGGCTATCGGACGAGCGGGGCAATGAAAAAGTTGAGATTGGCGAGAAGTTGGCTTCTCGTCAGTCTTCTTTTTATGCGCCTCCTGCAGCACTTCAATACTGACAGCAATTCTCTTAGCTCCTTTTTACAGCAAAGCTAATGTCGCACTCGTAGTCGTGGAAATTCCGTGCAATCCCAGGAAATCGCCGCTAAAATTGGATCCGTGAAAAAAGTGCACGAAACAATCGAGATTGGCAGAAGCCCTTTGAAAATCCGCGATTGTGGACTTGGCGAATACCGGCAAATTCTACAATTACAGCATGAATTAACTGAAAACAGACGCCGAAACGAGATACCCAACACGGTCCTGATTGTTGAGCATCCAGCGGTTATCACGCTCGGAGCCCGGCAAAGCTTCAATAAACTCCTTACCAGCCGGGAAGAACTAAAACAAAAAAACATCGATATAGTAGAAATTCGCAGGGGCGGCGGGGCAACAGCACACAATCCGGGCCAGTTGGTGTTATATCCAATCATGCATCTACAGCAGTTGGGGCTCGGAATCAGCGAATATATCAGGGAACTCGAAGCAATAGGCACAGAATTGCTTAAAGAATTAGGCGTTGATAGTACAGGGCGAAAAGGCCTGCCCGGTTTATGGATTGATGAAAGGAAAATCGCCTCCATCGGAGTCCGCGTCTCGAAATTTGTAACCTATCATGGAATGGCAATAAACATTCAAAACGACCTGAGCATTTTCGACTTCATCAAACCCTGCGGCCTGGAAAATGTCGAGATGACTTCGGTATTAAAAGAGACCGGCAAACGCCATTCGATAAATCACGTTAAAGAAAGATTATCTCAACTGCTTTTAAGGCATTTCTCGTGAATCGGCAGGTAAAAAACAATATACAAGATACAAAATACGAAAGACGAAGACTACCACCCTGGCTACGCAGGGTTTTACCAGCCAACAAAACTTTCCAGCAAACTGAAAAAATCCTTAGCTCTCTGGGCCTGGAAACAATATGTAGTAATGCAAACTGCCCCAATCGTGGCCAATGCTGGGCCAGAGGAACAGCAACCGTTCTGATTCTGGGCAATATATGCACGAGAAACTGCAAATTCTGTTCTGTCGCTTTTGGCAAGCCACAACCACCGAATCCGGAAGAACCATCACACTTAGCAAAGATGGCAAAACAAATGCAGCTAAAATATCTGGTCATTACCAGTGTCAACCGCGACGATCTGTCGGGTGGCGGTGCCGGTCATTTTCGCGACTGCATCAATGAAGTAAAACGGCAATGTCCCGAAATGAAATTCGAAATACTAACACCGGACTTTCGCGACTGTCAGGAAAAGGCACTGGAGATTTTAAGAGATTGTTTGCCTTTCGTATTCGCCCACAACGTCGAAACGGTTCCATCACTATACTCTACTGCCAGAGCAGGGGGGGGCTATCAGCGTTCCTTGAATCTGCTTAAAATGGCCCATGAAAAATTTGAAAATATCCCAACCAAATCCTCAATCATGCTTGGTTTGGGAGAAACCGATGCCCAGGTCGAGCAGGTCCTAAAAGATTTACATCAAACCGGTTGTGAAAGAATCACAATCGGCCAATACCTCAAACCTTCGAAGAATTCTCTTGAGGTAAGCGAATATATTACTCCAGCCAAATTCGACTGGTGGAAGCAAAAAGCAATGGAACTGGGATTTGCCTGGGTCATGTCTTCGCCGTTTGCCCGAAGTTCATATTTCGCTGAACAGGAAAATACTCAATAGCCCTGCTTTAATAGCATTAAGCAATATATTATAGGGCATTATCCATAGCCGCTCTAAATAAATTTTACCCTTTTTAAGAAACGAAAGTTTTTTGCCTGCAAGACATACATTTCGTATATTTTAGATAGCATATTGAAGTAGCTAATAATGTTCACACATGTGGGGCTATTCCGGGGAGGGAAAAATGGTACCCGCAAGCAAATCAGTTTATCAAAAGCACAGGGGCGCTGTGCTTATTCTATCCATGATTTTTCTTGTCGTATTTTCTGCACTTGCAGTCTCAATGGCTACAATGTCAGGCGCCAACGCTCAACTTGCATCGAACCAGCACAAAGTCAATTCCGCCCTGGTAGCGGCCCAATCCGGCTTAGAGTGCGGTAAATATGTTGTTGCCGCCGCCATTCCATATTTGCCATCGACCGGAAAAAATTATGTCTCCGGTTCGGAGGCCGATCAGGTTTGGAACATCCTTTGCCAACATCTTCAAAACTCAGCTTTGGACGGACAAACTGTCCCGGTTCCGGCGAGTTTCAATGATGCATTCGGAAGCGGAGACGAGATTATCACTGTGCCTCTCAACTATGGCAGCGTCAATACGGATTTTACGCTCAGATTCTACAGATACGATAGCAATCCGCAGATAATCAAGCTGCAGTCAACGGGAACCAGTAGTGAAGCAGTCAGGCAAATGAACATAGACATGCAAGTCACAAAAGACAATGAAGTATTAAATTATGCTGTAGCCAGCAGGGGCAGAATGTGGCTGACCGGAGAATCGTCAATTTACGGCGATATTTTCAGTGCCTGGGATCGCCCTGAAATATCACCTTATAACATGACCAGTGACTCAAGTATATATGGCACCATTAATACGGTCCTTACACTGGACCAAATAAAGAGCCAATATTACCAATTGGAGACACTCGATGAAAACGATAATCCAATTGACGTTAATGGTGCCCCGTTGGGCGGAGACTACGAAAACCGGTATTATAGCTCTAACGACGAAATTCAGGCCTACCATGAAGGTGTTAACTATGAACAGCTTTCTCAAAACATGCCCGGCATGGATATATCTGATTACGATACCGACGACTACAATAGTGACCTGGTAGAGATACCTTCATGCCCATATGGGAGCAGGGAGGTCGAATACTTTCCCCATGCATCGGGGGACTACAACTATCCCAGAGATGGAACACCAAGCTACACTTGGAACAGGAAGCTAACGCGACACGTTTACGAGAACCAGACTTTTACAAATGCCAAAATACTCAACGATCGCAATGCATTGTTTAGAAACTGCACTTTCGAAGAGGTATTATATGTGGACTGCAGCAAGACCGGCTACACCAACTACAATAATGTTCGCTTTGAAAACTGTACTTTCAACGGTGTGATCGTTACCGATGTGCCGCAAACATTCAAATGGCAAAACAATTGTCTTTACTTCACCGGCGAAGCAACGTTCGACAATTCATCCAGCGTACAAGAAGCTACTATCCTTGCTCCGCATTTCAATGTTAACCTCGGAAATACCAATCCGGTGCAAACAGAAAACAACATACTTACCGGTGCAATAATAGGGGGAATTGTTGACGTACGAGGCAATGCACAAATTTACGGCACGATTATTTCGATGTGTGATACGACCGAATGGTCATCAGGATATGTGACAAATATCGGCGCCACTCTTGATGATGGAGGTTCCGAAACAACTGAACTGGGTGACATCGGTGTAATCAGTATTACACCCGACCAGGATCAGATGCTGCCGAGTGGTATTACAACTCCTATCATTATAAGGCCCATGCAGGGCACATATTCAGAAGGATAATCTTAAATTCAGCATGTCTGAGAAAGAGAACAAAGATAAAAAGTAAAAAATACTATCAAAAGGGTAATATAATGAAAAGGTTAATTCTAAATTCGCTAATACTTGCTTCTTTTCTGATTGCATTATCCGCAATCGGCATAAATACAAGCTGGGCCTGTTGGACTACCAATAGTCAGTTTATCGCTCTGGACGATGATCCAAACGAACCTCAGCCTGAACCGCAACCGGAGATAGTATTCGGCGGTATTCAGCTGACATACCTTGAGGAAGATCCAAATGGACCTGAACCGCAACCGGAAATCGCGCTGTATGACCTGAAGCTCATTTATCTTGACGATGATCCCAACGAGCCTCAGCCCGAACCGCAACCGGAATAACTAATAGGGAACGAAATAACACATAATCATAACACAGTACATTAACTTTCTATGTGCTGATATGATATTATAGAACACACGTGGGGCTTGATACAATCTGAGATAGTATCAAGCCCCCGCCGAATTCGATACGGATTATGTACCGACACACAATCCGTCATCCTACAAGGAACTTCCAAACAAAAATTGACCACTGGGATAATTAACGTCCAATTAAAATAGCCAACTTTAAACAAGCCCTGCCTGTGCGGTTAAAATTATAATCTGTCAGGAAACAACCTTATCAACTTTTTATGGATTTAAACCAGACAGGTTTTTTACCGGAAATCGCACTAAATCTATAATTTTACCTGCTCAAAACCTATAGAAAATGAACAAAAAGAAAAAAACAACATAAGTCCAGTTAAGTACCTGTACACTTTTTTGGTTTTATCATTTGGGTTTAAGCTGCAATCGTGTATTATTAAGGTCTTAATAAAAAAACTAATGGAAATAATATGACAAGCAACGTCAAAAACATGTTACCTCCCGACGATAATTGGCTGGCAGATATGACTGAAGAAGAAACCGCCGACATCGAATCATATTTGTACAGCGATGACATCCAATTACACCATAAAGACCACGAACTAAAACAGCCTGATGTAATAGGCATCCTGCCGATTCGAAATATCGTTGTTTATCCAGGTACCGTAACTCCCCTAGCAATAGGCCGGAAAAGAAGCAAAGCCCTTCTTGCCGACGCTACCCATCACGAATCCGTCATAGGACTGCTGACGCAGCGAAATCAAAACGTCGATGTGCCGGGTTTCAATGACCTTTACTCGATCGGAACCACTGCATCGGTGCTAAAAGTCATAAAATTGCCACAAGGTTCAATGCATATTGTAGTTCATGGTATTGCCCGTTTTAAAGTAATAAAAAGGTTGAGTACAAAACCTTACCTGAAGGTCAGGGTTCAATACCTCGATATCAAAGTAAAAATGACAAAAAAGCTCCAGGCACTCATTGTCAGTGTCCGGCAAGCAGCTAACCGCGTTATTGCATTAAGCCCAAACGTACCCGAAGAGGCATCCGTTCTGTTGGAGAATATCGAAAATCCATCAGCACTGTCTGATTTTTTAGCGGCAAATCTCAGTCTTGATATTGACAAAAAACAACAATTGCTCGAAGAGCTTGATGCAACCAAGCGCCTGGAACAAATCTCCGTTATCCTGGCACACCAACTGGAAGTCCTTGAGCTCAGTCATAAAATCCAGGGCCGCGTCAGAGAATCGATAGACAAAAATCAACGGGAGTATTTCCTGCAGGAACAGCTAAAAGCCATTCAGACCGAGCTTGGCCACAAAGATCTCAGAACTGAAGAGCTAAAGCAAATCAACAAAAATATCGCAAAAGCCAAAATGCCAAAAAAGGTCG
>CAZMWN010000073.1:0-13379 GCA_964569935.1 uncultured Pirellulales bacterium | reverse complement strand
CAAGCTGGCCCTGGACGGTTCCGGTATGACAGAACGCCTGACGTTCTTTGCAGACTATCCCGGCTATAAAGCTACAAATCCAGTAGTCAGTGACGATGGACGATACATGGCATTTCAGTACGCGAAAAAAGGCGACTTTGCCGGAGTCGGAAGAAGTATCCTGGTCTTCGATTTGGAAATGTATGAAAGGACAAAGAAGCCTGAAGGCAAATAGGTGATACAATTACTTTAGGCCGAAAACATTGATAAGTGTTCTGCGAAAAATTCTGGCCACAGCTATTTTGAGTAAAATAAATAACATCAAGGGCTAAAAAAGTTTGCTCTGGTATTTTACTTGAGCTTGCCGGCCAGGGTCGATCCAAATTCCCGGCCAAGCTTACTGGCAGTGTATCGTTTTTTATTATCGTAAGAGGCCGACAACAGAAGCTCTCCACTACGGTCTTTAGCGACAACAGATATGCTTTCAATAGCCTCATTCGAAGCTGACGAGGAACCAAACCAATCCTCATTAGATGTAGCTCTTACTGTCAGAAAAGTGGCACCGGAAATAAAGACCGTGGCTGTATCAGGATCACAGAGCTGAACTTTCCTTCTGACCAACTCTTTTTCAATAATATCTCTGACCACTTTTCCGACATGTGGATCTTCGCTTTCGAGCGGTGCAATATATACACATTTGTACTCAAGCATCTTTAAGCGACCGGTACAAACAATATCGGTATTGCAACCAGCAGAGGCCATTATCATCAATAATCCAACAAACCAGTATAATCTGCTCATTTGCCTTGCTCCTAAACTATCTTTCTACTGTATAATTTTTTCGGCATATTCTCTTTAGGCACTGGAAAAATTCTCGGGATTATGCAATCTACACCTGAAAGTCATGGTGAGTTTTACTGTTCGAAGACAAATATAGACCTCGTGATGGCAAAATATTACCCAAAAACGGATAATAATGTGTTTTTGGAATAGAAAAATAAGAATTGCAATTTTGCGAGCTTACTTTTAGATTAGTTTGATAAACTTGTCTTTATTTTTACAGGCGTGAAGATGGATGTTTCCTATCCTATCAAGGAGCAGATAATGAAAGAGGTTAAACCAAGCCGCGAAGAGGCTTTTTCGCTGCTGAAAAAATACAACAAAAACGAAGGATTGATTAAGCACGCTCTGGCCGTTGAAGCTGTGATGCGTTATTGTGCACGTAAACGCGGCCAGGACGAGGAAAAGTGGGGAGTTATTGGATTAATACACGATTTGGACTATGAGCAATTTCCCGAGCAGCACTGTCGAAAAACAGAGGAAATTCTACTCTGTGAAAACTGGCCGGCTGAGTACGTCCGGGCTGTGGCATCTCATGGCTGGGGAATATGCACCGATGTTGAACCTCAAAGCGACATGGAAAAAGTCCTCTACGCCGTCGATGAACTGACCGGGCTCGTAACGGCTACGGCACTGGTTCGACCAAGTAAAAGCGTAATGGATATGAAGGCAAAATCGGTTAAAAAGAAATGGAAGGATAAATCATTTGCTGCGGGTGTGAATCGAGATGTCATAGAAAAAGGTGCCGAGATGCTGGGGACGGAACTAAGTGAATTGATCACCGATGTGATTATGGGAATGCGTGAAGTAGCCGACGAAATCGGCTTAAGGGGAAATCCAGATGTGTCGGGATAAATCTATCATGTACAAGTTTATCGTTGTTATGATGATAATGCCTTTATTTATTTGTGGCTGTGGTAGCGACAATCAGGCGGGTTTGACAAATGCCGAATTAGAGCGGATTGCTTATGCACAAAATATCGAGCTTGCCGAAGCCGCCGGTAATCCTGTCCTGATGATCGGGGGTGAATCCGTAACCTGCGAAGAAGTAATTGAATCTCCTACTGAATTAGGCGAACTGTTTATCTCACCCACAGAGTATTTTAAACCTATTGCACAGCTTATAGACCTTAAACAATTCAAAGAGAGAGCACGGGAGCCACTGAAAAAAATACTAACAGATAAAATCTCGAACATCTTGCTTTATCAACATGCTAAAAGAGAGGCTGGACAGGATATCGACGAATCTCTGAACAAGGCAGCAGAATCCGAACTACGAAAGTTTCTTCTCCAATTCGGAGGTGACCAGGCCAAAGCCGACGAGGAACTTAAGAAAAACCGATTGGATCAAAACAGCTTTAAGGAGCGACGAAAGAGAGCTATTTTGATTGAATGGTATGTCAGCTCGAAGTTACGTGACGACAGGCCTATCACTTATCGCGAGTTGAAGGAACGTTATGACAAGATGAAGGACAAATTTTTCGCCAGAGATGCGACAATTCAATTTCGATTAATCGATATTCAACCAGATAAGCTAAAGGTCACGGACCCTAATGCGGATGCCCGGCAACTTGCGGAAAAATTAGCCAATGAAATACTTGCCCGGATAAAAGCAGGAGAAGATTTCGGCGAATTAGCAAAAAAATATTCGCATGGGCATATGCGGGAGTTTGGTGGATTGTGGAAGCCTGTTAAACCGGATTCTTTAGCTGCACCTTATAACCTGTTTTCAACAGCAGCTCAAAAAACCGAGCCCAACCAAATCGCAGAATTAATCAAAACACCCGAACACATATTCATCATGAAGCTGGAAGATAAACAGGCAGCCGGTTATGAGCCGTTTGAGAATGTGCAGGAATACGTGAGGAAAGCAGTTCTTTTAGAACGTCAAAATGAGGTGATCAATAAACTTAACGATATCGTCCAGCAGCAGGCGGATCTCGGCCAAACGGATGAATTCATAGATTTTTGCCTGGAAAAAATTCATCGAATAAGCAACCAACAGAAGACACAAAACTGAAAATCCATGATATACTTAGTCGTTAGTCCCAATTCCGGAGTCCTATAGGATGAAAATTGTAGCACATGGTATAGACCTTGTGGATTTTCCACGAATCGAGGAGATGATACAACAGCATGGTGAACGTTTCATCAACAGAGTTTATACTACTGCTGAGCAGAAATATGCCAACAAGAACAAAAACCGCGTGGAGAAATACGCCGGTCGCTTTGCAGCCAAGGAGGCTATTCTCAAGTTGATAGGAACAGGCTGGCGAGGAAAGATTGCCTGGACAGATATCGAAGTCATAAACAATCGCAGTGGTCAGCCACAGGTTACGCTCGACGGGGAGGTCAAAAAAATAGCAGACAAACTTGGAATCTCACAGATAAGCATTAGTATTACTCATACCGCAAATTTTGCAATAGCATCCGCCGTTGCGCTGGCACAATCAAATGAAGGTGAATGAATTCGACTGTGTTGTTATAGGGGCAGGTCACGCCGGCGCCGAAGCTGCTCATGCCGTCGCTTGGATTGGGGCCAAAACCTGCCTGATAACAATAAGCAAGGATACGATAGCCAAAATGAGCTGTAATCCTGCTATCGGTGGTCTTGCCAAGGGACAGATTGCGCGCGAAGTCGATGCACTGGGCGGCTTGATGGGATTGGCAACGGATGCAACGGGAATTCAGTTTCGCCTGCTTAATCGCTCGAAAGGCCCTGCCGTGCAGGCCCCCCGGGCACAGGCTGATAAATATAAATATAAAAATTATATTCGTACGCTGCTCGAACAAACTCCTAACCTGACTATTGTTGAAGCAATAGCATCACAAATTGAAACCGAAAATAACAATATTCGAGCAGTAACATGTAGTAATGGAAAATCATATTATGCTCCAACGGTAATTCTTACTACAGGAACATTTCTTCGGGGCCTAATGCACATAGGAACAGAGCAATTTCCCGGCGGGCGACTCGATGAGCCTGCCGCCAACGAACTTTCAGACAGCCTTCAACAGATAGGATTAGAGCTTGCAAGGCTCAAAACCGGCACACCGGCAAGATTAGATGGGACAACCGTCGATCTGAACAAGCTCGAAATACAACGTGGCGATGAAAAACCGGTGCCCTTCTCATTTATGACCGATAGAATAAATCGACAGCAGATCCCCTGCTGGATTACCTATACAAATGAACAAATACACCAATTGATTAGAGATAATTTGGATCGTGCACCGCTTTATTCCGGACAAATCACTTCCACAGGCCCACGATATTGTCCGAGCATTGAAACGAAAATCGTTAGATTTGCGGATAAGAATCGGCACCAGATATTTCTGGAACCGGAAGACAAAGAAAAATCGACTATTTACTGCAACGGTATAAGCACCTCACTGCCGAAGGATATCCAGGAACAAATTCTCAAGTTATTACCGGGAACAGAAAACGCGCGGATTGTTCATTATGGATATGCAATCGAGTATGACTATTGTCCACCGATTCAACTCAAGCCCAATCTTGAGACTAAAAAAATATCGGGATTGTTTTTAGCAGGGCAAATAAACGGAACCAGCGGTTATGAAGAGGCAGCGGGACAGGGAATTTTAGCCGGCATCAATGCAGCCAGAAAACTACAGGGTAAAGAACCAGTCGTGCTCGGCAGAGACCGGGCATACATTGGAGTGATGATAGATGATTTACTGACCAAAGGTATCAATGAACCCTATCGCATGTTCACATCCCGGGCCGAGTACCGCCTGTCACTACGGGCCGACAACGCGGATAGAAGATTGACACAGATAGGCAAATCAGTCGGGCTTGTTGACGAAGAACGATGGGCGAAGTTTCAGAATAAGCTTGAACAGATTAACACACTTAAAAATTACCTCAAAGATAACCGTTCAGGCCAGATTAGTCTATGGGACCAACTCCGTCAGCCACACAATACTCTAACCGAAAATTTAGCTGATAATCCTGATATAAGGAAAATGAATCTCGCACAGGATGTAATTCAGGCGGTGGCAATCGATGCCAAATACGAGGGCTATTTAACCAAACAAGAGCGTTTGGTCGCCGGCTTACAAACTTTAGAGAGCAAAAAGATTCCAGAGGATTTGGATTACAATAACATCTCCCATCTTCGCCAGGAGGCCAAGGAAAGTCTATCAGCATTCAAACCGAGCACACTTGGCCAGGCTTCTCGAATAAGCGGCATAACGCCAGCCGATATTACTGTATTGCAGGTACACCTTAAAAAATGTTCCAGGCACTGAATCGACTACATTTGTTCTGGAAAAAATCTGTGCTATTTATCAATTTTCTCTATATTAGCCTTAATATCCGGCAGTGCTACATTACAGTCTTCAAAGTCTCTTCCGGCAAACAACTTTATCCCCCAATCCGGTATCCAAGTATTACCATTCTGGACCTCAACAGGCATCCACCCAATATCCTCGATGTAACATTCGGCCCAAGCATGATAGATTTGGTTTCCATCGGGCAACATAATTCTGCCTATGACAAATCTTCCTGGAATACCTGCGTTTCTAATTAGAGCGAGAAATAAATTCGTATATTCACTGCACGTGCCCTTTTTTAAATGTAAAGTTTCTAAAGCACTTCGTGTACGATTCTCACCGGCTGAAATTTCCCGCGCCAAGTCACTATCATATTTGACAGAAGAAGAAACAAAACTTAAAGCGACCTCAATGAAATCAGAAGTATAAACAATATCCTTTGTTAATGAGGTGGTGATTTGGCTTATCTCCGGAGATTTAGATTCTATTACTTCTGTGGGTTCTAAATATATCGCTATCTCTTTGGGATAATTGGAATGCTTATTATACCGGTGTGCTTTGATTAAATTAAATCTTTCTACAGGCAAATTAGTCGAGTGGCTCAGTATCTCTACCTCGTAGGGGCTTTGTTTTGAAACTGTTTTAATTACTTTTTGTGGGAACGAGTTAACAGATTTAAGGTCAATCTTATCTGCCCTAATACGATAGTAAGAATATTTTATGGGATCGGTTGTTTGGGAGTTCGGAGGATTAAAAAGTTGGCTTTCTGCGATTACCTCATCAGAATCCATCGAACATAGCTCTCTTAGAGGTTTTTCTTTTAAACAATTTTCAATTATGCGGTAACCAATATAATATCCCGTTTTTTCAGGAAATCCTTCCGGCGGCTTTGCAAATCCCGACCCGCTGCATATATACTTTTTCTCTATCTCAAGTCCGCCCTTGTTTAAATCCTGCCTAATGGTATCAATGATTAGTTTCTCATTTTCAACACACCAATCAACTGCAGGCTTAGGCATCATCCACAATCCTTCATAAATAGATGCGTTCTCATTGATAATTCTCGGGAAAAAGGATGCTACGCCCTCATTAACTATCGAGTCGCTAAGTGATTCGGATTCTTTAGCAGGTTTGTACTGGTAATGCAGACAATGTGCATATTCATGAATTATAATCAGCGGAATATCCTCCAGTTTATACTCTACCGAAATGAGAATTGTTTTTCTTCCGGAGACCGAGAACATTAAGCAATCTTTAATCGGGCCCAGAAAAAAGAATACATCGATTTCTTCCTTTGGCGCGAGAGCTGCATTGCATCGCTGCATGGTCGATTCGTACATAGAACAAATCTTCTGGTCATTGACATCCTTGAGAATCTGCCGATATTTGCTTTCCGAAATATTAATCACTTTCTCAGGAAAACTTTCCGCATTTATCAGGCCCCATTCCCGGTATTTTCCGTGGAGGCTATTTACGGCCGGATATGGGTCTAATACATATTTTTGATAGTTTTCCCATGTATGTTCGGAGCCAAGAAACTTTTCAAATCCCTTATACGCAAGTATTACCTCTCTGTTTCCTACGTTATTTTTATTCAGATTGGAATTTTGCTTTCCAAATGCAGAAAATTTGCAAAAAATCAAAATAAACAATGAAACTAAAACCAATGTTATCCTGACAACACTTCTTGTTTTCATTTTTAATGTCTTTTTCAAGTTATAAGCCTTAAAAAAAGTAAGTTTCTATCTGCTCCTTTTGCCAAAAACAGGTTAACAAACATCGTTTATCAACACGGTTGGAATTTAGGTTATATCTGTTACTGTTTTATTACAGTATTATCCTTTTTTTGTGATTTTTCCTGATAACAAAACCATAAAATAAGCAGATACCCCTTACGGCCGGACACTGGACGCCGAACGCTATTTTCTGTACGCTATACTTATGATTGCTCTATCCGAGAATATTTATAACAGCCGAGCCAAACGTAATGAAGCTAAATTCAAGCTCTGGCGTTCGGCCGGACTGCTGCTGACATACAAATGCAACTGCGCCTGCGAATTCTGCTATTATAACTGCAATCCCGACAAAGGCGGATTAATGCCGGTTGATACTGTCATAAGCGCATGGCAGTCACTAAAAATCCTTGCCGATGACAACGCCAAAATTCATATCACCGGCGGTGAAGCATTTCTGTATTGGGACCATTTACAGGAAATTCTGGAGCAGGCGAAAAAACAAAACATGGGCAAAGTTGATTTGATTGAAACAAATGGATTCTGGGCCACTACTGATAAAATCATAAAGCAGCGATTGAAAAGACTCGATGAGCTCGGAATGTACAGATTCAAAATCAGCACCGATCCGTTCCATCAGGAGTATGTCGATATAGAACCGGTCCGTCGATTAGCAGAAATAGCAATCGAAATGCTGGGCCATAAGCGTGTACTTGTTCGCTGGCGAAAATATCTGGAAAAACCAATAGAAATGAAAGATATCACCCCTGCCGAACGTCGGCAGCAATATATCAATGCGATTAACGACTATCCCTGCCGTTTTACCGGTCGAGCCGCCGGAAAATTAGCTGGACTGGTTGCTTCTAAACCGATTGAAATCCTCGCCGCGATGAATTGCAAATCGGATTTCCTCGGTGCCAAAGGCGTACATATCGACCCATACGGGAATGTCTTCAGCGGCACATGCAGCGGCATTATCTTCGGGAACGTTAATCAGATAAAACTTGAAGATATCTGGAAGCAGTTCCATCCGGGAAAAAACGATTTTATTAATATACTTTCCAATTCTGGGCCGTATGGTCTGCTCGAAAGGGCAGAAAAATTGGGCTACAAAAAAGCTAAAGTTTATGCAGGTAAATGCCATCTTTGTACCAGCATCCGGCAGTTTTTCTATGAAAACGGCATCGAAAAATCCACAGTCGGCCCGGAAGATTGCTATGCTGACAAGTAGGAAATGAACCGGAACTAAAATATTTTCAGAAAATTTTATTTTTTTGTTGACAGCTTGTACAAATGTACAATATATTAGTTGTACGTTTGTAAAATACACTTGTAAAAGGAGATTGCTATGACTCGAAAAGAACTTCCAACTTTAAGCCCCTCTGAAACCGAGATCCTCAGATTAGTCTGGCAGCTTGATAAAGCCACTGTTCAGGAGGTTTGCGATAAGCTTCCCAACAAAAGGAAAATAGCATACGCAACCGTCCAGACCCTACTGCGTCGATTAGAAAAGAAAGGTTATGTGAAACACCGCATTCGGGGCAAAGCGCATGTCTTCTTCCCATCTGTTAAACAGGAAGCAGTCATCAAACGGTCGGTCAGCGATTTTCTCCAGCGACTCTTTGGCGGCGATCCTGTTCCGCTAATGCAATACTTAGCCCAGCACGGCAAAATAAATACTAAGGATATCGAGAAACTGAAACAATTAGTAGATAAATAATAACCAATAGTTATTTGCGGAGGTGCAATAATGGAAGCGTACCTGACTCAAATTTCGAATTATCTGCTGAGCCAAAGCTGGCAGATAGCCACTTTGGTCGTGGTATTGGCAGCGGTTTCGTGGCTACTTCGAAACAGAAGTGCTCACATTCGATATTTACTCTGGCTGATTGTCCTCGCTAAATGTCTAATACCGCCTTTGTTTGCAGTACCAATTGCCGTTCTGCCTCAAAAGACTCCCACCTTTCCAGTCTCATTCACAGCAATGCCATCCACGGAAACCGTTACAAGAGAGCCGGTCATACGACAATCCGAGCATACCATCACTAATATACAACCGGTAAAACAGAGAAGAACTATAAAACTAAGCACAAATCAGATAGTAGCTCTTATCTGGATAACAGGCACCGCTATCTTCTCGTTCGTCGCGATTGTAAAGGCATTACGCACGAATCACTGGCTTAAAGGGCGGCGGAGGGACCTTCCTGCCAAGCTGCAGTCAGATATCGAAGAATCCCTTGTTGTGCTAAACCCGAAGGCTCTACCAAAACTCTGGTTACTCGATGGTATTGGACAACCATTTGTGTGGGGCCTTTTGCGAGGAGATATCTATCTGCCGACTGATTTTACAAAGTTAAAAGACGGTAAACAACGCAAGGATATTCTGGGTCATGAAATCAGTCACGTCCTGCGTTTCGATGCCGCCGTCAACGTGCTGCAGGTGATAGCTCAAGCTATTTTTTGGTTCCATCCTTTTGTCTGGTGGGCAAACAAGAAAATCCGTGCCGAGCGAGAGAAATGCTGCGACGAGATGGCCATTGCACGCATGGGGGCCACACCAAAAGATTACAGCAAGGCGATTGTAAACATATTGATTTCCGAGCACAAATCCACCCGTCCGGTTCCATCCCTGGCTGTAGCCGGTCCGGTGAAAAATATCGAGGAAAGGATAAAGACCATGCTAAGGCCAGGAAAAAAATTCTACAAACGACCAAGTTTAGTCGCTGCGACAATAGTATTGCTATTAGCTTCAATAACAGTCCCGACCGCCCTTGTTCTAACCGCCCGCGCTGAAGCCAAAGCTACTGCTGAATCCAACATGTTATTGTATAATGCCATAGGCAAAGGCGATGCAGAGCAAGTACGCTCACTAATTTCGAAAGGCGCTGATGTTAACGCCAAAGAAGAAATGGATTTTACACCACTGCACTTAGCTGCATTGTTGGGACACAAAGATATCATAAGGATACTTATTGATGAAGGTGCAAATCCGAATATCAAGATTGAAGACGAGATCACACCGATATACTGCACCATCGTCAGCCCGGCGCCCGATCGAATAAAAGTCGCAGAACTTCTTATTGACAAAGGAGCTGATGTTTCCACGATCCACTTGGCGGCTTATTTAGGGGATCTCAAAGCTGTGAAGGACTTTATAAAACAGGGTACAGACGTCAATTCCAAAAATATAATGGATACCACGCCTTTACATTTCGCCGCCGCCGGAGGGCAAAAGGAGATTATAGAGTTTCTCATAGATAATGGTGCTGATGTTAATGCTGTAGTTATGGATGAACTTACGCCGCTGCATGCAGCGGTATCCTTTTCAGGCGACCCGGAGGTGATCGATTTACTAATCGCCAGGGGTGCAGATGTCAAAGTAAAGGGCCTGTTAGGAGCTTCGCTTGAAATAGCATCGATTCGAGCAATGATATCTCATATCCCGGAGATAAACTTTATAGGATTTTATAAGAAGGAGCTAAACGAAGAACAAATAGAAAAATTAGAACTGATGATGACAGAAGAACTCAAGTCACAAGGCAGCGGTGAATCAATAAAATATCTGTTATCCAGGGGAGCCAAAATTGATGAGGATACGTTATTTATGGCAGCGGAAATGGGTATAAAAAATATCATAGAATCGGCCATTGCTGAAGGGGTTGATTTGAATGTAAAGGACCACGATGGTGCTACAGCATTGTGGTACGCGAGAGAACATGGCCATGAAGAAATTGTTGAACTTTTGCAAAAGCACGGGGCGAAGGAGATAGCACCACCACCTGGGGCGTTGCTTCGCAGGGCCGCGGAAGAAGGTGACATCGAAAAGTTAAAATCCCTTATAGAAAAGGGCGTCGATGTTAACGCCAAAGACAAAGAAGGCTACACCGCAATATACGATGCAGCCGCCAGAGGGCATAAAGATGTCGTCGAGCTTCTTATAAATAAAGGCGCAGAAATAAATATACATGTTGACATCGAGGCAAAAAACAGCGGATTATGGACTCCCCTGCAAACAGCCGTACGTCATAATCAAGCGAGTGTAGTTGAGTTGCTCATTTCTAAAGGCGCTAATGTCAACACAAAAGACAAGTGGGGCTTTTCGCCATTACATACAGCAGCCAAGCATAACTATAACGGTGTTGCCGAGCATCTTATTGAAAAAGGAGCCGACCTCAACGCAAGGAACCAGTGGGATCAGACGCCACTGCATATTGCCGCAAAAAGAGACAATAAACTTGTAGCAGAACTACTCATCGCCAAAGGTGCCGATATCAATGCAAGAGGAATCGACAATGAGACGGCTCTCCATCGCGCCGTCGGAGGAGGACACACAGATGTCACCAGGCTATTGCTCGCTAACGGTGCTGACACCGAAGCAAAGTGTAAATGGGGTGCAACACCCTTGTTGTGGGCCGCCTACTCAGGTCAAACGGCGACAGCAGGATTGCTCATCGAGCATGGCGCAGATATCGAGGCAAAGATGCCGGACGGTGAGACGACACCGCTTTTGCGAGCTATATCTCAGGGAAATCTGGACACTGTTGCACTGCTCTTGGACAAAGGCGCAAACGTACAAGTTCAAAAAGGCGGATGGGGGCCGGTTGCATCAGCAATGTGGAAAGACCAGAAGGAAATAATCAAGCTTTTAAGCGATAAAAGAGCGGAGTTCTCAGATGTCCACATAGCGGCTTACTTCGGAGACTTGGACAAGGTTAATCGGTTTTTATCAGATGGTGGTCATGTCGATGCAAGAGGTCCATCCGGCTTCACCCTGCTGCACTGTGCATTGTGTGGAGACCATAAAGAGTTAGCCCAATATCTTATTACAAAGGGGGCTAATGTGAATGCGACAGACTCTCCGGGCTGGCCCCCTCTGCACTTCATAGGCGACACAGGGGCAAGCGAAGAGATGATAGAATTGCTACTTGACAACGGCGCTGATGTTAATCTACGCGATAAACAGGGACGCATTGCTCTGCATTGGGCGGCAGCAGCAGGCCATAAACCAATAGTGGTGATGCTAATTGACAGGGGAAGCGATGTTAATGCTCGGACGGATTCTATCGGAACAGAAAAAGAAGAGGATTCTGCCTTGGCTCCTCTGCATCGAGCATGTGAAAGGGGACACAAAGATATAGCGGAAGTTCTTATCACCAATGGAGCAGATATCAACGCCAAGACGAAGAAAGGCAAAACCGCATTATCATTAGCAAGGAAGAAAGGGCATAAGCAAGTCGTCGAACTGTTGCTGAAGCATGGAGCAGAAGAATAGCCACAACGGTTTTTTAAGAGATAGATTGAAGTTCATCGCAGAAACAGGAACGAACGATGGCACTTGAATCGCCGCCGCCTATAGAATATGTACCTCACATTCAGTTTTTCAAGACTGAAGATATTTTGGTTTTGGCCGTCATTTTTCTGGTCGGGTCGCTTCTTCTAATCTTATGGCTTATAGCTTTGATGCGATACCTTCGTTCAAGAGGCATCCCTCCGTTTAATTTAGATAAAAATCCAAATAAAACAACAGAACATTCCAAAGCAGAAATCAGCCGAAGCACCGATAACTAAAGGTGCTGATGTGAACCCCATAAACTACAAGTCATATACTGCTTTACTGCTTTTGAAGCTTGGTCTTTAGTTTTCCCTCAAACAGGCACATCACAAAAAATATTCAAAAAAGGACATAACCGTAACAAAATCGTAACATTTCTTATGCAAAATGCTCCTATCAAGACAATAGATTTTATGTTAACCTATTTGAAAGGAGTAATATTATGGAAAGGTTCAGAAGTATCACAATCATTTTTCTGCTGGCGATTGGCGTGTTAGCCCTCGTTGGGCTGCAATTTTGTCTGGCCGGCCAAAGCAGCGGCAACAAGCCGGCAAGCGTCCTGCTGCAGGAAGCTCTGTATGCAGAAGAAATCGAGGGCGATATTGATGCCGCAATTAAGATTTATGAGCAGATAAGAAAAGACAAATCGGCTCAAAGACCTCATGTCGCTCAGGCAATGTATCGAGAAGGGATGTGCTATCTCAAGCTGCAAAAAGAGCAGCAAGCTCAAGCGATCTTTCGGACATTAGTCGCCCAATACAGCGACCAAACCGATATCATCGGAAAGGTAAAACCGCTGCTGGCAGATTTAGGCAATGCCGACCCGGCAACTCTGATGCCTCCTGAAACTTTATTCTATGCAGAAATCGGCAGTCCCGGCAGACAGGTTGAAACCATTCTTAATATGCTCAAGGGCACTCCCTTGGAAAATCCTCTTGCCGCTATCGGCGGAAGCGGTGAACAATCTCAGGGATTTAACTCACCCGCAGCTATGGTATCTGCTCTGTTAAATCCAAGTATGATGGCGGAATTCAAGAAAATACGTGGCATGGGAATCGGCGTTACCGGCATCCCTCAGGAAAACGACCCACCTGCCATTATTGTCCTGTTCCCCGGCAAGAGTGACGCACTTAAAGGTTTACTACAGATGGCACTCGGTATGGCGGGAAAACCCACGGAAGCTATCGAAGGTATGCAAA
>CAZMWN010000072.1:0-13427 GCA_964569935.1 uncultured Pirellulales bacterium | reverse complement strand
GAAAGAACAAGTAAATCCTGTAAAAACTTCATTTACATACTCTTCTATTACAAATGTGTAATTAATTCGGTTTTCCTGCCTAATTCTATCGCGAGTCATATTACTACTGGATAATTCCCGCAATCTCCGCCCGCTCGGGTGGTGTGAACACGTTAAACTTTTGGTCTATTTCCAATGCATACTTAAGATGCTGTTTAGCTTGAATGAGATCATTGAGCTTTACACAGGTGCGACCCAGTTTTAAAAGTGCTTTTGCTTTTTGCTGAGAATCAGAAGGTATCAACTCGACAATTTTTTCAAAGTCATTCTTCGCCTCGTCAAGGCGATTCTCCATTTTTGACAAAATAGTTCCCCTCGTATCAAGAAGATGCAAATCATTGGGTACAAGCTCCAGGCCTCTATTTGCCAATTCCAACGCCTCAGCATATTGTTGATTGTGCTCTTGAAGAATCCATGCAAGATCATTGAGAATTCGTATGTCATTTGGGTACTGCGCAAGTAATTCCTGATACATCTTTTTTGCACGTTCAATATTTCCCATCTGATAAATTGTAGAAGCCCACCCCAGGCGTGCATTCATTGATTTCGGTGATATAGTTACAACATGCTCAAAAAGTTTTAACGCCTCCTCCTTTAGTTCCATCGAATCTGATGCAACTAAGATCGATGCAGCCTCCAGAAGTAACTCCGGATTCTGCTCTTTAGCCGAAATATATGCAGAACTGATTTGTGTCAGTTCTTCTAATCGGTTCTGCGCTATTAATAGTAATAATCGTGCATGGACAACAACTTGATTATTCGGGTCTAATCCTTCTGCCTGCTCAATCATTTGTTTTGCCTTTTCCATATCGCCGATGAGACGATACAGGTCGGCAAGTGTCACAATAACAGGAACACTGTTGCTTCCTTCTTCCGTTTGATAACAGGCCTCCAGTTCCGGAATTGCAGTTTGATACAGTTCCAAAGCAATTAAAACATGTGCCCGTGAAATCAGCAGGTTTTCATTTGTAGGATTGCTATCGACTGCAGACTCGATCAGCATTCGGGCTTCTTTAAGAAGGTTGTAATCCCTACTATTCAGCGCAGCTTCCACAAACACGTTTCGAGCTGCAGCATTGTTCGGATCTTTCTGAAAAACCAGACGAGCCAATTCAACCGACATTTGTGTATTACCTACCGCCAGCTCAATCCTGCTTCTGGCTGACATTAGTGCCAAGTTGTTAGGATTGGATCCAAGAGCCTGGATCGCATAATTACGTGCACTCTCGTATTCTCCATCCTGCATAGCAATTCTAATCAGCATAAGATGCGCATCAATTGCTGTTGGTTCTAATTTGATAACGCTTTCTAAAGTCCCTCTGGCAGTTTTTAGCGATTGTGGTGTAGGAGTTTCCAACAACTGCATAGCTCTTAACCTCATCAATTCAGGATCCTGCGGCAGTTGCTCTTCAAGTTTTGTAAGAATTTCCAGTGCCCTCACCCTGTTTTGCGTAGGTCCCTGTAAAAACAATAATTTCATGAGCCTACGCTCCAAAATCAAATCCGCTGGATACGCCTTAAGACCCTCTTCAAGTATTGTCACGGCTTTATCGAGTTTCTTATTGTTAACATAGAAGTTACTCAACAGCTCATAACCCTTTGTGCCCATCACGGTAAATGTTGTCAGCTTTCTGTAGTCCTCCTCAGCACGTTCAAACTCACCTTCCATCGACAGGTATAATGCACGCATCCAATAGGCATTAAAGTCATTTTTATTTGCTACATAATCATCGATAATTCGCATAGCCTCTTCGATTTGCCCATCTTCCCGCAGGATTGACGCCTTTATCCCGGTTATCGCCAGGGAAGAGCCTGAAGTTATGTCTTCAATGTCCTTGAGGTATGCAAGAGCTTGTTTACTATCCTTGGTTTGCTGGTAAACCAGTCGTGCCAACTGTATCCGAGAAGCCACGTCTCCTTCATTATTAGATATTCTGAGTTTCAACTCATTAATAGCTCGGGAGAGGTCTCCCATTCGAAGGGCCATCCGGATATGCCAGGCACTGGCAACCTGCCGATTCATTTCAACCTGCTGGAGAACATTCTCGGCATCTTCAAAACGGCCTTGCCCCTCAAGCAGGAGTAACAATTTATCTGCGATATCGATAGACGAAGGATTCACACTAAGTGCCTGTCGACAGATACCTTCAACCCGCCTGAAATCCTCCAACCTCTCATACATATCCACCAAGAGCAATGCCGGTGCCGACCACGAGGGATCTGCGCTAATACAATATTGAAGCAATTCTGCAATATCACGCTGTTTCGAACGCCAATCAGCAGACGACAGTAACAATGACGCCTGATTCAGGCGCCACTGAAGCCCAGTCTCTCCCTCGGCCTGTCGTAATTCCCTAACCAGTTTCTCGGCTGTTGTCGAATCTTCCTGGATTTCTCGAATCCCCAGAAGCAATAAGCGAGCCTGGATTTCCCGTTTATCCTGTGCCGCCAACTCACTTAGAAGATCTATCCCCGTGGCCCGATCTCCGTGAAGAATTTCCAACAATGCAAGCTTAATCGATAAAGACCGCTTCTCTTGCGTTTCAGTGACGGTATCCAGTCCTTGTTTTAGACAATTGCGAGCTGAATTATAGTCTTTGTCTGCCACATGAAGGTCCACCAGGCAAAGCCAAGGCTCGGCAATCTCGGGATGTCGTTTGCAGGATGTCTCACAGAGATTGATCGCTTCTGCCATGCGTTCAGTTCTATAATAGTAGTTTATGAGTTGCATCTCAGCACTTAGCGGCTCCTTGCACTCTTCGATTGCCAGCTTTAGCTGCTCTTCAGTCGTATCAGGCTGTCTGAGATAGATAGCAATAACTGCCTGCAATGTGCGAATATTAACTTGATCCGGGTGTTCCTGCCGTAATTCTTTCAATTCTGTTGACAACTCTTCAAGCTTCGCTGTGTCTATTTTATCAGACTGCTTGACAGCCAAGTGAATACTTGCTTCAATACGAAGAAGTTTGACCACAATATCGGTGGGATTAAGGGACTCCACCAGTCGTGCTGTTTCGAATGTTTTATACCAGTCTCCCAGGTTGCGGTACTCCTTTGCCAGATGCAGAATCATTTCCGGGTCTCGTGGATAAAAACTGAGATATTTAATCAGAGCACTGACTGCCCGCCTGGTTTGATCTGTTCGGCTGTAGGCTTCGGCGAGTAACCGCCAAAGTTGGGGAGCAGAGGCATTATCTACAATGATCGGTTGTAACACATCGATAACAACGTATGGTCTTTCCTCGGCTTTCGCTACCAGGGCCTGCATGTAGGCGATTCTCGACTTAGACTCCTGGGTTTCTTCCAGAGTATGCTGTGTGTTAAGATACTCGTCAAGGCAGCTGCGTGCCTGCGATACCTTCCCGGTAGCAACATAAAGGCCGATAGCAGACGGGAGAACCTGAACCCTATGTCTGTTTTCCGTTAATATTGAGAGCGTATCATCAGCCAGCGAGACAGCTTCCATAATGTCCCCCCGTTTTATCGTCAATTCCGAAGCTAATAAAAATCTGACCACTGTCCAGCCCCTGGTATCTATAAAGTACTCCTTTAGCTTTTCCTCCGGGAGAGCATCAACAGCTTTTATCTCAGCAGCGGCTTTATCCAGTTCGCCCAACGCCATCCATTCAGAACCCAAAAAGATGCGCATTTGAGGTGCATCTGGGTCCAAATTATCGGCTGCCTCGAGATCCCTGCGAATGGCCGCTAATCTGTCACTTGCACTCATTCCGGGAATATTAGCAGTTATACGATAGAACCGTCCTCGATTCGCCAGAGCTTCAACAGACTCAGGTGCATATTCTATCGCTTTATTGAGCCACCCCAGGGCCTCAGTTACTGCTTCGGGAGTATTATCACTGCTTACAATTTTACTCATTTTCACGCAAGCCTGCGGATACTCATCATATTTTTCAGCATGTGCATTAAGTTCTTCTATGAATTTCAGAAGTACTTCCTGAGCCGCATTCACCCTATTCAGGTTGATTAACGCATCAGCAAGCCGCAATGGGGCTTTTTTATCATCCGGAACATGCTCAAGCCGTGTTCGTGCAACATAGGCAAGCTCTTCGAAGTTCCTTATGCTGCTATAGAGCGTAACGAGCTTGTCAAAGGCGATGTCATCAAGAGGATCCAGTCGCATGATACGACGGTAGGCCGAGATTACCTCAATGATAGCGTCCCCATCAAGAGGTCGCATAGAAAGACGTGCCTGTGCAAACTTCTTGAGGATTTCGATATCATCGGGATTTCGACCGAGGTACTCTCTGAAGTTTTCGTATGCAACAGGCCAGTCCTTGTTTTCAAAAGCAGCTTCCCCCGCTTCTAAAGACTTTTTCGAGAGAATGCCCCTTCTAATCTGGCGAGCAGCTAATAAAGATGACCCAATTGCCGCCACGACCAATATAAGTATAACAAGCAGCTTTACGTTGATTTTCGCATATCTGTTCCAATTATGCATAACATACCTCCCTTGGGATTTTATTGGCTTACTGTTTATTAACATTTTACTGCCATCCAATCAAACTGAAAAGGATTTGATTAAGTTCTTTTAGACAATATTTGCACAGAAAAACTGCGAAAATTTCCTCACCCGGCAAGTTTATTTTGCAAAGTAAATCCGAGCCAGTTATATGCAAAAATTACCCCCAAAGCCTCAATCTTCGTCAAGGAACCCTGTTTCGCATATTATACAGAAACAGGAAGTCGTCAGGGCGTTTGTGAAAAAATCCCCCTAACTTCGACTTTAGGAAACCTGTGTATCCATCGCCGTTAAAAAAAATACACAAATCTTAACGAACTTTGATACATTTATCCCGGTCGAAATATCTATTGGGTAGGTTTTGATATGCCCCCGCAAATTAAACACCTCCCTGTCTCGGGGCTATATTCCCTGAGGCTCTGCTCAAAGTAGAGTAAAGAGCTTAAGAATTATAGCCCCCTCCAGCAATACTCGCATACATTCACAAATTCAGGGCCACCCGTTGTCATAGGATGGTACCCCCAACAAACTCTCTACATGCAATAGCTTTGAGCCTGTTGGTTTATTGCAAAATCAACTCATCAAATTAACTTATGTTAACTATGATGATTAAATCGTCGCGTATAACAATACCTGAAAGCGAAGCCCACTCATTGGGGCTTCGACAACAGGTCTGTTATTCCACGTATTGCCAATGACAGGCTTTAATCATGCAAATTTGCGCAATTTTATGCCGGCCGCAGCCAAACCTAACACACCGAGCAATACCGCACCTGGGACAGGCACAACCGAGACATGGAAGTTGTCATTCGGATTTGCTGCTACAGAACGAATCCCGAAGCCGATATCTGTCAAGGTATTGAAGTTAATCCCACTAACACCAAAATTGAGCCACAAAGTCGTTTGTGTATCACCGAGTAATGGTACCCAACCGGTAGAATACGGGCTGGCTCCTTCTGCGTACAACATAACCTCCCAGGTGTCATCATCGTCATTCGAAATGGGCAGGTAAAAGTCATGAATTGTGCCGGCTAGTTTGATTTGTGACAAGACGCCAAGCCCCAAAGCACCAACCTTCACCGAAGCCACCTTATCAGGATCGCTAGTAGTGTCTGCAAGATTCCCACTGAAACCAACATTATAAAACATGTTTGCGCCGTAGGTCACTAAATCGGGATTATAAACCGGAATACCGTCTTGAGGATCGTTACCGGTCCCATCATTATAACCGACCCAGTTCAAATAATTAGTCGCTCCACCATCGCTGAAACTAACAGCGCGAAGCTGTGACGCAGTGGCTGAGTCGAACGTGTACATATTACCAAATGCCGACGAACCACTTATGCAAAAAACTGCAACGCATAAAACTATTATTAATTTCCCTTTCATAACACCGTTCTCCTTTCATTTACCTTTCTTTTCATATAATTGTTTCAAAATTAATAACCTGGTGAAACCTATCGAGGTATCCACCAACGCTTTTCTCTTGTTCTACTCTAACTAACCTCATGATAATCCGTTATCAGACTTTTACGCAAATCTGCGTAATTTCACACCGGCTACAGCCAAACCAAGCATACCAAGTAGGACGGCTCCCGGAACAGGTGTGACATAGATAAAATCTTGTCTATATGCGCCCCCATGGGCACATTCACAAACAAGCTGTAAAACGCGTACATCGCCTATTCCCGACCACCACCCATTTATCGGATCTACTGCATTGCCGGCCAGTGCAATCCAGGTAGCTGCTTGTCCGACCGGCATCGAGCCAAGTTCGCCTTCAATCCACCAGATCGCGTTTTGCAGGGCCCCGGCGCTTGCTGAACGTTGGCCCGGACCCGGGGTATAGTTATAACCAGACAACGTACCCTTGGCAAACTGGTGGTATAGATAGGCTGTTCTGGCATCAAGATCGTCACCGTCACCGGCACCAATTCCGCCATGATAGGCATGCGAGCCCGCTGAACCATCTTTGAACGACTGGCTGACAAAAACGTCAACTGTGTTATAGGTGAATTCATTCCTCTCCAAACAAAAGGTTTGGAACGACTCCGGCCGACCAATTTTGCCACTGGTGGAAGGTACATAAGCATTGTTTGAGAGCGTAAGTGAATCACCATACAATGTGAATTCACCACCACCACCCGCGTAGTGGCCGCCAATCCGAGTATAGTGGCCTCTCCCGCCGTACTGAACTATTCCGTTCGTATAAGCAACAGGATCGGCTAACACCGAGGTTGTTATAGAAGCACATATTATAATTGTAAGAATTGTTTTTTTCATCACCTGTAATTTCGACCCAAATCTGACTTCAATAAAATATTTACTCCTTTACGTTACTATCCCATAAAAATTATCCCATTTGCCGGATTCGGAGGCCCCCGAGATGATGACATATCCGAAATAAATTGTGAGTTTCTTAAAAGGGAAACACCTATTCCCTTAGAATATCGCGTTAATAAGCTCTCCCCGACATATTCCGGCTGGATAAAGCAACAAATCGGTACAGAACGAAGAGACCCCGGCATCACGGCATAACTATGACCAATCTGATAGGGACCACCATCGTGATACCACTCCGGAATAAAGCCAAAAGATATCCTTTTAACCCGGTTAACTGAACTGCATAAACCCAAGCCTACGAGGGTATAAAAACATAAGTAGCAGCTACCGGAGCCGGATGCTGAGATTTGTAAATGCCTAACATTAGAAGTCTGTTCAACTTCAAAATTTGATTCGGGTATGGAATAGACTGACCCAAAATCCAAACCAATAACACCGGAGAAAATGAACTGATCAGATAAACCATTCCGGAGGAGAAGTTCCTCGCTGGGAAGAATTTGCGAAGGGCATTCATATTTGCAACTTAATCTCGCCGGTGGAACCATGTCACCATACACAGCAGGCGCTATGAACCACATACAAACAACCAACACAATAAGTTTTTTACATCTAATCATCAGTCCTCACTCCTGAGACTTCTAATCCCGTAAGGATAACATAATCATATCTTAAAGTCAAGAAGTATTTCAAAATGCCGTGAACAATTAAGAATTGAGTCCGTAAGTGTTTATTTTAGTATAAGTTACTATCAGCCAACCGGCATAAAAAATGTTCTTTTTCTGGTTATTATACAATATTCAGTTTCACTTTCCCGTAAACACATATAAATGCCTTGCTATAACCGATTTTAGGGACCTATTTACCGGGCTCAGTTATAACAAGTTTACCCATCAGCCACAGCCCACCAAACATGAGCAAAACGGCAGCCGGCATCATACATAAACCGGCAAAATCATGAAAAAATTTCTCTGCCGTTTCAGCATTAACATGAATAAACAGTATTGCTGTTATACAGAGTCTCAAAATATTGCACATAACCGCAACAGGAACGCTTGATAAAAACAAAATTGCTTTCTGCGGACGCGAGCGTTTCACCATGTACGTGATAAATCCTGCGATAATTATGAATGCCGTCAGCATTCGCAGTCCACTGCAGGCCTCTTCTACAGCCATCGTGGTCTGTCCATTCAACGTCACTACATTTCCATTTTGGATAACCTTAACACCAAACGCTTCCAAAAGAAATACCGACCCCGTAGTTGCCGCCCTCTGTAACGGCCCGCTGATTAAATTATGAACACGTCCGGGGAACGGGACCATAAGAAAAAGAAATAATAGTATCCACGTAACCTTCCGAAATACCTTCCAACCGGCAACCATAAGAACCAGAGCTGCTATGGTAAGTACAAGTGAATATCTTTCCGCCGACTCATACATGAACAGTAATCCATAAGACCGAGCCATCTGTGCCAGTACAAGCAGTGCTATACCCCACCAGCATGGTATTAAAGAGCATTGCCTGAGTATCTTTCTCTCATGCCAAACAAGGAAAAGTGCAATCAACGGAACAAGCTGGCCCGCGGAATAATCATCGTTTCTTTGCCATTCTTTGAAAAGATCAACAATTGTCGGCCAGTATGACCATACAGTCACCATCAGCAATACCAAAGTGATCGATATAAGTCTCAGAAAGTCATCCTGCTTTTGATGTTTTCTGGAAATCTGCAAAGCATGTTTGCTGCGAATGCGATTGTTAATCATTCTCGGTGACCCCAAATATATTTTTGGTATGAGAGTTATTCGTATCCGAATGTTTACCCTCTTCAATACTCTCGAATAATCTGGATATTGACGGAGCTGATTCGACAGCAAAGGCGGAAATTACGTTCGACACCGAATCGGCAGTCAGATTCGCTCCGATTGAAGTGGCTATCTGCACTTGAGCCACATAACGAACCTTGCCGGAGCCGCGCCACACTTTTGATCGTAACAGTGAAACGTCACGGCAATACTGCCCGTCAATAATGTAATAATCTAAAACAGCGATTTTCTCTTTATTTAAAGCGCCGCGGGAAAACTGAAACTCGTTACACTGTAGTTTCATTCCATCACTCAAGGGCAATTCTATAGAACGACGGTTGATGATTGTCCAGCCGCTCCCGGTGTAGCAGACTTCCGGGCGGTGAGGCATCAGATCACGCGCTCTCATACCATATGAAATATATAACCAGACCTGTTCCGAAGCATTATATCGAGAATAATTACGGCTAACATGTGCATCAGTATCTGTAGCACGAACTATGGCTTCATCCAAGGGTACTTCCTGACCCGTCCATTCACCAATTTGCATTGGTAATTTTTCCAAAGCATCGGGGGGTATTGAAGGAGCGTCTATAGGAGCCGATAGCCGAGCAGACAGAATACGATGCATTGTGCCGAAAAAGAGCATTAGGAAAATTGCTGTTACTGCGGCTACAATGACCGGTTTACGATTTGATTTGTTATTTTTTGTCATTCGTTCAGCCTTTTTTAGTTGACCCATTAGCCCGCTTCAATTTACCTATATCGATCCTGCACACCAGGCATGTGTTACCTTCAGCGGTGCAGCAGCCAACAAGTGTTGTGCTTGCCTTTTTTTGATGATAACCTCGGCTTACCCACCCGCAGATTGGGTCCTCACTACCTTTGAATTCTTTGACCCTGAGGCGATGGTCCAGTTCGATTTCAATTGTCCCCGGGCCGACATCGACGAGATATCTATTTATGCCTGCCGGATTAACCACACAATGCTCAGCAAGATGAAAAAATACCTCTATTTCGTGTTTTCCGCAAGCAATAACGTCGTCACGTATAACGAGCTCCCGCTCATCCAGATCAAGCATGCGCTTATGGGTAACCGGGTCATCCAGATGCATATAACCGTCATGTTTACCGATTACTTTTCCCCCGACATTCGTAGGTTGCCAACTCAGACAATCTGCCTTTGCTTTCCTGCCCCAAAGAAAAAGACCCAGCATCTCAGATTGGTCCCGACCGTCAACAACAACCGTATTATGTGATCGCGTACTGCGAAAATAATCCCGCCATTTTGGATAGCTGAAATAATCATAAGTTCCCGGGTCAACCAATACATCCCTGCCGAATGCTCGAAGAGTAAAACTCAGGACGTCTGAATGTCCGTGTGGGGCAAGAGTTCCCATCCCTAATGGGCCACAATCAAATACTATACTTATACGACCCGGCGAATCTAACTCGCCATCTTGCAGCAGATAGTAACCAGTCTGACTGAAAGCAATAGAAGAGCATTTCTTGCTTTTTGAATCTTGAGGGATATCGTATTTATCATGTCCAGATTGTTCCAGCGGATATTCAATCGGTTTGGCCCTGCGTGCAGCCGCCATGAAATCACCTCGCCCAAATAGTGTGGCTCCTATTGCCAACCAGTCCTTCATGCTGTAAGGATTATTGCCAATATCCAGAACATAACCGTCATCGCAATCACCAAACATTGGAAGATTGTCACCACCTTCACTAAGTTTAGCTGTAAAATCGAACATCTTTTCCAATCGCGACCAGTAAGATTCAGAGAAATCCTGACCTGCCGCACGAGCTGTGATACCCGCAATAACAAAGAACTGCAAAACGAAAAAATGATAACCGATAGCTTGTTCCCGCGTACCACCATCAGGATATGTCTGATTAATAATTTCTCGACTGAGGATTTCCCGGCTTCTATCCCGCCATTTGGATGTGTGCTTTAGATTTTTGAAGTAGCTTGCTGCTACGAACACACCCGCAGCTTCTCCAATCAGATGATTGTTCATAGAAGAGCCTCGTGAATACTTCCTGTCGATTTCCCATATATGACGCGATATGGAGTCCATAAGCCGTAAATAAAGTTCATCACTGATAACTTTAGATTCTTCGATTAGATCCAGCGCCCATACCCAATTGATCAGTCTTATTCCGAGTTCAAGGCCGCTGCGCCAGTTCATCCCGAGGCCATATGGATTTTGCCGGAGCCAGCTATCCAGTTGTTCCGCTATTGCCTTTGCAAAACGCCTCTCACCGCTGAGACGATAAGCTCGACCAAGTACAACAAACTGATGATGGCGATTTGGTTCCCAGACATATTTGCAGTCTCCCGCCTCTCTGACGTCCCGGTAATCCAAAGATGGACTAAAGACCATCGGTGTATCCTGTCTGCGTTTATGGTCACGACTCCAGATAATCGGATCGCCGAGGTGTTTATTCTTCAGATCGAAAAAACTTAGTCGATGTTCAATAATCTTCTCTGCCCTTGCAAGCAAAGAATCATACAACTGTTTTTCGATTTTATTGCCGGCTTTTTCTTCTGCTTTCTGTGCTAAAGGCATGTTATACACATGGAAAGCCGGGTCTGTATCATTGCCATCTCCGTTTAATATTTTTGATGATTTCCTCGACCGTCGCCGCCAGCCAACAAGGAACCGGTCAGCATGATCACGAAGAGACGAACGCATTCGCCAGAGGACCTCACTCGGAGACATTGCTTGTAAACGACGATAGTACCAATTTAACGTTTGCATAGTTTGAGATATTATTGCTCAATAAATCCAGTATAACTCAAATGATCTGGTGAAATCCGCTGGTCTACATATATGGCCTTGCCGCTGGTTGAAAGGGCAATAGCATCAACGAGCTTAATGGTCAATGTAAGCCGATCATCAAGTTTTTTTCCCAGGTTCCGATGTATTCGGCCAACATCTTTTTCACCGAATCCCTCGGCCGGCACTATACGCAGAATCGCCTGTCCAGGCGTTTCCTGCATAAACTGGAATTGTTTTACTCTGAAAAAAGTATCATCGTGCATATTTAGAGCAGTCCACGAAATTTCCGAGCCATCGGCTGCGATTAGTACTTCCTGAGTTCGGTGGCCCTGGATGTCACGAATAATAGTGTGTTCTCGTCCACACGCCTGGCAATGGTCACTTACATACGTGGCCCAATCCCCCGTGCGATAACGGATGAAAGGCATTACAGTATTTATAAATCCTGTTCCGACTATTTCACCCCTTTGTCCCGGTTTCGTTACCGGCTTACCGTTTTCATCAAGCAGTTCAAAGTAACCATAAGTAGGCCATACATGATAATCGTTAGACCGTTCACACTCTGCTGCGAGGACAAGTTTCTCTGAATGACCATAACAGGAAAAATAGCGGCATCCAAATACCTCCTCATCTATTCGCCGCTGCTCGGGATATACGATTTCTGATTCGGCTATGATCCCCTGTATGTTCTCCGGGGCTTGCCTACCTTTTCGAAGTATGTACCTGGCCAGGGTAGCCACACTTGATGGATAAACATGTAGAAAGCATGGACCAATAGTTGCTATATGCTCCAGGTAACGAGCCATATTTTCGTCGGACATATGAAAATTACTATAATAATGGTGTCGGAGAACCGGATCATATTCATGACGTAAGCCGTTTCGATCCGGATGTACTACACGTCCCCGCAATACTGCCATCTGCATACCAAGTTTATAACCAGCTCGTTCCCAACTATTTGTAAGATATGCATATTCAATTGCAGAACGCCCCGCATTCATATAAAAATGCAACGGAGCGCCGCTCGTCCCACCGGTAGATCTAAAATCAACATCAACAGTCTCAACACTCCTTGTACACATATCCGACAGGTTGTTTACAACGATTTGCTTATCAATAACAGGCAGTTTATTCATATCTTCCAGGCAATGAAAATCACCAGGACAAAATCCTGTGGTATCAAACAAACGACGATAAAATCCGGTCTTTTGATAAGCAAGATTTAGAATCTCGCGTAATTTTTTCAATTGGTACTCATGGGCACACTCCATCGACCACGCCCGCACATCCTGAACAAATTTATAGTACTTCCTGAAACTCCTGCCTAATAACCACGATTGCGGCATTGGTCCCAGTAATGTCCCAAGCATACTCTTAATGGACCCTGGTGTAGAGTCCCAAATGTTTTTTCGTGATATCGCTTTTTTCATTCGTGGTAATCCCACAACATTCAAATAATGTCCTCAAATGAAATTACGTTTCATTCTTTTGTATCGGAGTAAATACCACTTTTATTAACCTCAATATGACCCAGCCAGCCGAAGTGTGGTTTGAAATTCCAGTCTTTGCCATTAAACTCAACTAAAGGGCCGTTACAAGACGCATCCTTTGAGCTACAAATCACCTCATCATATGTAAACTTCGTAAGAGGAAGAGTCTGAACAAAAAACACCTGCTGTAATAATGGTATTTGTTGATAATCAAAACCCATTAATCTCGAACATGTCAAATCGACCGCCACAGGATTTTTACCAGCTACAACGATTCCTGCTGGTCTGGGTGTTGGATCAAGCGGACCGTTACCCTGGCCACCAATGATGCCGTCAACCAAACAAAACAAACACCTCGTTGGATTACTGTGAAGATGTCCGTTTATATCTGCATACATTAAAATCCTGTTCAAATCGATTACCATCCGCCAAGTTGTATCGTTGCCATACCAGTTGCCTGAACGAATTGTATTTTTATTCGTATCG
>CAZMWN010000071.1:0-13497 GCA_964569935.1 uncultured Pirellulales bacterium | reverse complement strand
AAGTGATATGCAATTTTATACCCTCTGGATTAAAGATAACATAGGAAAAACAGTCGAAATTAAAGCCAAAACGAACCCAATTATTTCGTACTGCGTTCGGCGTACTGCGTATAGGGTAAAAGAATATAAGCTCTTTGATAACAATATAATATGAGAAATTTCCAGTTCCGGGGCAAGAAAATTTATCCACAAGGGACGAACCCAAACAAAGCCAAAACAAAGCCAATTATTTCGTACTGCGTTCATTGTACTGCGTATAGCGTAAAAGAATATAAGCTCTTTGAAATAAAAAGAATACGGTAAAAAGCGGATTTTTGCAGCTTAGCCCCCAGGCCTGCTCTGGGGGTCAGCTAAAGGCCTTTCGCAGCATTGCAAGACTTTTTGGTATCGCTGTTTTGTAGTCTTCATTTCCCTCGAATTCGAGCGAGACATAGCCCTGGAAATTATGCTTGTGCATTATTCCGGCGATACGGGGATAATCCAAATCCAGCGTGTACCAGATACCGTCGCCATAGTAAGTCTTGACCTGCATAAAGACTGCTTTCGATGCGCACTGCGAGAGCTTTTCATAAGGCTCTTCGAGAAAATTGCCTGTATCGAGCAGTACCTGCAACCAGGGTGAATCGACGGCGTTGACGATTCTCATAAGCCCTTCGGGCGTTCTGGAAAGCCCCCAGTGGTTTTCCAGTCCGAGTATTACGCCGCACTTCTCGGCGACGGGCAGGCATTTCTCGATTGCTTTGATTACCCATTCGAAGCCTTCGTCCTCGGTATGTCCCGGCAGGACTGGTTCGATGCCGCGATTAGCCATCAGGTCGTCGAAGCTTTTGGTTGTGCCCCATCTGCCGGTGTTGATTCGTATGATAGGTATGCCGAGTTGATAGGCTATTTCGATCTGCTTGATTGTGAGGTCGATGTTTTTTTGTCTTTTCTCTTTGTCCGGCGAGACGAAACCCTGATGCGTGGACATGCAGCACAGGTCGAGGCCGTTGATAAGAGCACGGCGTTTGAGGTTCTGTAAATAATTATTGGAATCACCTTCCATTTGTATATGGAGTATATCCACGCCGTCGAAGCCCATCTCGGCGGCCTCGTCTATGCAGGTTTCGATAGGCAGCTTCAGGCCGTCTTTAAAACGCCAGAAGGAATACGTGGATACGGCGATACGGTTGGAACGATGTGACTTTTTGTTTGCATCCGATGTATTTTCGGTCGCTTGTCCGAATGAGCGGGAATTAAAACCGAGAGCTGACGCAAAAGCAGCCGAGCTTGTCAGAAAAGTCCTGCGTTTGAATGTTTTCATAATCGTTCTCTCCAAATGTTAGTTTTTTGTATCTTGAATTTTGTTAGATATATCACCGGCTCATGAAGGCTGAAGCGGTTTTGCATCGGAGGCTATTTGTAAGAATCTTGACTTCGTATAATCGAAAAATCTTTTGTAAGCCTCGCAGAAATAACTTTCTCTTTGAAAATCTTCTCCGCCAAGGGCAATTCGATTTTTCAAACAGCCGCCGCGACAGATGGGAAGATATCTGCAAAGCAGGCATTTGTCACCGAGATTTTGCTTGGCTCTGGCGAATTCTCGTTTTTTGTTATCGGTGGCCAGTTTTTCTATAGGAATTTCCAATATGTTGCCGATCCTCCATTTCGGCTCGACAAAAAAATCGCAGCAAAAGACATCGCCGTTATGCTCGACAACGATATATTGACTGCATTTTCTCTGGAATGTACAGATTGAATGCCTGCCGGAAATGTAATATGACAGAATCGAATCGAAATCCCGAATGCTAAGTTTCGTCGGCCCGTACTCGTACCAAAGGTCGAACAATCTGCACAGGAATTCGCCGTATTGCTGCGGCGTGATGGAGAAATCCGCAATTTCTCCTGTTGAAGGTTCGAATTCCATACAAGGAATAAACTGCATGAACTTTATGCCGAGCCCGACAAGAAAATCAAATACCTGGTCCGGATATTTAACGTTTTGGGCATTCAGCAATGTTAGGGTATTTAATTCAACTTTGTATTCTTTGCATTTTTCTATGGCTCTGATAACTTTATCAAATGTCCCGGTGCCGGAATTATCGAGGCGATAATAATCATGAAACTCTTTCGGACCATCGATACTTATACCGAGCAGGAATTTGTTATCGTTCAGGAACCGGCACCACTGGTCGTTCAGGAGAACAGCATTCGTTTGCAGAGCATTGCTGACCTGCTGTCCCGGCTTGCCATATTTTCTTTGAAGTTCCACGACTTTCCGATAGAAGTCAATCCCCATAAGCGTCGGCTCACCCCCCTGCCAGGCAAAACCGGCGAGCGGAAAGTCCAATTGCATATATTCTTTGATGAGTTTATCGAGCACCTCATCGCTCATTCGCTGTCTGCCGCTGCCGAGTTCGGGTGCCCTGTGTTTATAAAAACAATATCGGCAATCAAGATTGCAATCGGAACCGGATGGCTTTATTAAAAGATCAAAAGGCTGCATTATCCTTCTTCCATCTTGTGCTTATCCAACCACTTCTTCACCCACCGCTCGGCCTGCTCGACTGTCTGCAATGTGCCTTCGAGTTGTGCGGTGTATAGTTCTTCGGCAAGCTGTCCCATGCCGGGACCGGGTACGGCGCCCAACCGAATCAGGTCATGCCCGCTTAACAGCGGTTTCGGCCGTAATTCAACGTCACCGAGTGACTTTATTCTTCGTCGGAGATTTATCAGTGCTGAAATACTCTTTCTGCCCCCGATGGTTGCCTTTTGTATTGCCCTTTGCAGCTCGTACAGATTCCAGAAGTACGGTTCGGCCAGAATCTTTTTCAAATCCGATAATGACATCTGCTCATCAAGCAGTCTGCCTCGATTGGCAAGCAAAAATTTTATGTGCTTATATTGGTTTCTACTTAATTTCAAAATCCGGCATTTTTCAACGGCGAATTCCGTCTCACATGCGGCAAAAAGAGACGCCAGCGTTAATGCGAAATCAACCTGCTTCCGCAGTTGACTTAAGACATCAATACCGGATTTCGCCTTCCCGGATTCAAAACCGGTGAAAATCGCTCCAGCCAATCCGCTCTCGAGAAACATTGAAACACCGGCGGCGCGATTTGGATGCGCAAGAATTCCTCCCAGTTCGATTGCAATCCTTTCGCCGCTGATTTGAGCTATCTTTTCTGCGTTGCTGCAAATTGCCGTCCATGTCAATGGCTCTATCTTAAAGCCAAGCTGAGTGGAAAACCGCACAGCCCTCAACATTCGCAGATAATCCTCGCCGAATCGCTCTGCAGGCTTTCCGATAGTTCGGATAATCTTTTTTTCGAGGTCGGCTTGTCCGCAGATATAATCGAACACCTTTTTTTCCAGAGGATCGAAGAACATTCCATTAATGGTAAAGTCTCTTCTACCGGCATCTTCTTTGGCACTGCTGAACTGTATCGCATCCGGATGTCTGCCGTCGATGTAGCCGGTTTCGGTCCTGAAAGTGGCCACTTCCACCTGCTGATCTCGGACCAGGACAATAACCACGCCGAACTTTGCTCCGACTTTCAATGTCCGTGGAAATATCTTAATCACTTCATCGGGACGAGCGTTTGTAGCGACATCGTAGTCACTGGCCTGCCGTCCCAGTAGCATGTCACGAACACACCCCCCTGCCAGTAACGCTTTGAAGCTCTTGTGACGTAATTCTTTAATAACCGCAATAGCTGCCTTTTTATTTGTCACGACATCTTACCTCGTAAAATAGTCACAATCATAGTCCCCCATCGCCGGCGCTCTATTACTTCCAGCCTTCCATATTGTTCCAACAGTGACACATCCATGCTTGTCCTTACAACCACAATGCCTTCTTTTGTAATTTGATCGGCTAACAATTCGAGTAAACAAGCCAAAGGCGAACCTGTCTTTACATTCGCCGTCCTTGCATAGGGTGGATCAATAAAAACAAGATCATATTTACTCTCGTTTGTATCAGCAACAGGGATAATCCTGAAGGCATCCGCCCTGATGACTTTCGAATCTTTTGCGAAGCCGGCCTTTTCAATATTTTTCTTAAGTATTGCAATAATCTTCTTGTCCTGCTCGACAAAAGTAACAAACTCCGCCCCCCTGCTCAAGGCTTCGAGTCCCAGAGAACCGATACCGCAAAACAAATCAGCCACAATCGCACCGCTCGGCAGGTCATATTTGTAAAGGACGCTAAAAAGCGACTCCTTAATCCTGTCGGTAATCGGCCGGGAGACCTGTGTCTTTGGGCTCAGCAAATTCATACCTCGTTTCGTACCGGCAATAATTCTCATTGCTCTAATATAGCGAAAAATCCAAATCGAGCGAGAAAAAATGACAGAGTTGCGAATAGAAAACAATCTTTGAATTCATAAGTTAAAGATTTTTCGAAATATCACAACCAATTTTGTTATAATCTTATAAGATACACATACTGGGTGAGCCTCATCATATCGGAAGGGAATGTTGGTTCTATTATCAAAAGACCAAGCACTCGGTAAGGACAATAGTAATTTTGACGTGGATTTCGGCTGAATTTCACGGAAATCAGCAAAAAATACTAAAATACCCGAGAAATAACGTCAGATTTAACTGTTTTGTTGAACTTATTAATAGAGATAAATGATTAACTACGAAGAGCACGTTGAATTAGTCAAGCAGGCACAGCTTGGTGACAAAGAATGTCTGAATCGTCTGGCTGAGGCGGCAAGGGTACATTTACGTGAGTACGTACTGCGTCTTACCTTGCAGGAAGATTTGACGCAGGACATTGTACAGGAGAGTATTCTGGAAATGTTTAATATATTCGACAAACTGAAGAAAGCCGAGAGGTTCTGGGCCTGGTTGGATGGTATTGCTTTCAATAAGATTCGCAGTCACTACGGCAGACAATGGCGGCACAAAACGATTTCTCTCTCTGATATCGGCAGTGAGATTGCGACAGATGACAATAACAGCGCCTTAGCCGATATGGTTAATCAGGAGCTAAAACAAATTGTTCTTAGATCAATGCGGGAATTAGCACCTCGCCACAGGGCAATACTAACCATGCGTTGTTACAGGCAGATGCCGTATTCAGAGATTGCCGGATTAATGGGATGCACGGAGTTCAGTGCCCAATCATTATTCTATCGAGCCAAAAAGGCATTAGCCAAAAAGCTGTCTGGTCAGGGGCTTGGCAAGGGGTACTTGCTAACTGCTCTTGTTTTATTCGGAAAGCTAACGGCATCAACAGAGGCGACAGCGGCTAATGTCACGGTGACGGCAGCGACCCTCAAAGTAGGTACGGCAGCTACTCTGGCGGCAATAGCAACAAGTAAAACGGCGGTCGTCTCACTGGTTACCGCCGGCGTAATTGCCGGAGGTACCATAGCGGTTACAAAAGGAATAGTTAAGATCGATGGCAAGCCACAAACTTCCGAGGCACAGATTTTAATCAATACACCAAATCACACTCAGGCAAGCATAAATACCGAGCAATGCTGGTACTTCTTTCCCGAAGGTGCCGGCAAACCTGTTATGATGCGTCTTCTGAAATTTAATGAGTCCGGCGAAAACTCATACTGTCAATACCTGCAAAATCAGGGTGCAAACTATTATTATGACAAAAACACTATCTATATAAATAATTCACGCATGTGCAGTCCTGAATTGTCTGTTGCAAGACTACCCACAGACAGTGAGGATTTGAGTGAGTTTATTTCCCGTGTTGAAGGTAAACAGGCTGATATGGAATATGTATCCAGTAAGAGAAAGGGGCTGCTGGTTATCTCCAAACGTTCTACTGGTCATGGTGACAGAATCTGGAGGATAGACCGTCACTTCAATGTTCTGGAAGAGGAGTATTTCCAATTTAATTGGCCGGAAAGTGCGAGAATCGTTGACAATCGAGACTCAATGCACAAGCGGGGCTGGACGTATTTCAGAATTGCCGGCCACATCAACGGCAAAGAAGTCACGGGAACCGGAAGGATACCGTTTGTCTATGCTACAAGCAAACGATATGGCCCATGGCTCAAATTGCAGCTTGGGGACGGCTCAAAGATTGTGGACACGGGGAAAGAGGCGTGCGTTTTTAATCGAAACTCAAAAGCAGTAGCAAGATACAAAGCGGGGAGTTTCTTTGATGGATTGTGTCGGCCATGGATTGGACTTCACACAATCGACACTGTACGCCGAGATGCGGCTGAGAAACATATATGGTTTGAAACCAAAGATATACCAGGCAGCAGTAAAACAGAAGTTGTGCTCACGAGCGAGCAAATCAAGCTGGTTTATACCATTGATACGGAAACCGATGTAATCGAAAAGATCAAATTCTCAGCAGACGATAGTGGTGAAGGCGAGTTGAGATTCTCTTACCTTCAGGATATTGATGATATTGGTAACGAATTTGCCCCGCCGAGGACAGCAAGCTATCGAAGTTTACAGCAGGACTCTCCGAGTGTGCTTTGGCTTGTGAAATTGATAAACAATAGTTGGTGAATTGTACCTAATTACTAAAGAATACAAGACAGTTCACGAAGTATTGGAAGTCCTCATGGAGGACGTCTTAAGAAGGAAGGATGGTTCAAAATGGCAAACAAGACAAATATTGTTACAAAGCTTGCAATTTTTATATTTATCGCAGTTTTTGTCGGCACTACCGCCGCGGAAAATATAATCTACGTTGACGACGACGCCACAGGTTCCAATGATGGCTCATCGTGGGAAAATGCTTACAGGTTTCTCCAGGATGCCCTCGTCGCCGCATCAGACGGCGATGAAATCCGGGTGGCTCAGGGCGTTTATAAGCCTGACCAGGGGGCAAACCAGACGCCCGGTGACTGGATGGCCACATTCGAACTGGTCAATGGCTATGGCGTAACAATTAAGGGTGGTTATGCCGGGTATGGTGGACTTAATCCCGATGAGAGAGATATAGACCTGTATGAGACAATCCTCAGTGGCGATTTATACGGCAACGACGTTGACATAAGCGAAGTTGATGAATATGAGTTCAGCAGAGCAGAAAACAGCTACCACGTCATCTCCAGCGATGGATTCGCCATCATTGATGGACTCACTATAACCGGTGGCAACGCCAACGGTTCTTCTCATTGGTATGGTAATGGCGGTGCACTGTACAATTCCGACTCAGTGCAAATCACCAATTGTACATTCACAAAGAACTCAGCCATCTTCAGCGGTGGAGCGATATATAATCATCGGGGTGACCCGAATATAGTCAACTGTACCTTTACGAAGAACTGGGCAGGTTCCGGAGGCGGCGGTGGGATACACAACTCCAAGGGTAGCCCGAGCCTAATCAACTGCACATTCATCGAGAATTCTGCAAGTGAAGGCGGCGGCATGTCAAATGACGACGGCAATCCAACTCTGACAAACTGTGCATTCATCGAGAACGTAGTAAATAATGGTGGCGGCGGTATATACAGCGATGATAGCAGTCCAACTTTGATAAACTGTGCATTCATCGGGAACTCGGCGGGTTCAGGCGGCGGTATGAACAATTTTAACCGCAGCGGGAGTACACCAATCGTAAGAAACTGCTTATTCTCCGGAAACCGGGCGTATCGTGGCGGCGGTATATATAACTATTGGGGTGCACCAATCCTGACTAACTGCACATTCGCCTGGAATTCATCAGATGATGGAAATGCTCTATATTGCAGGTCTGTGCATGAGCGGAACACAGTTAAGTTATTCAATTGCATTCTTTGGGACGGCGGCAATGAGATATGGAACAACGACCTCTCAATAATCAATGTTACCTACAGCAACATCAGAGGCGGTTGGTTCGGCGAAGGCAACATTGACGAGGATCCGCTGTTCGTAGACATATCGGGTCAGGATAATATTCTCGGTACAGAAGACGACAACTTTCGACTATCTCCTTTGTCACCATGTGTTGATTCAGGCGACCCGGATTATATACCAGAGCCAAACGAGACAGACCTTGACGGCAACCGACGTACTGTAAACAACCGAATAGATATGGGAGCATACGAGTTGCAGGGAATTATCTATGTCGATGACGATGCAACCGGTGCAAATGACGGCACCTCATGGATAAATGCCTTCAACTATCTTCAAGACGCCCTTGCAACCGCTTCGGCCGGCAACGAAATCCGGGTGGCCCAGGGCGTTTATACACCTGACAGTAACTCGGTCATACCGGATGGAACCGGCGACCGTGAAGCAACATTTCAACTCACAAATGATATATCTTTGATAGGTGGTTATGCCGGCATCGGTTCGACAAATCCAGATGCCAGAGATATTAAGGCATATCAGACAATATTAAGCGGCGATTTGAATGGCAACGATGCCGATGTAAACAATCCCGACGATTTAGTTGACGAACCTACCAGAGAAGAAAACAGCTATCATGTTGTGACTTCTATCTCAAATGTCATCCTTGATGGATTTACCATTACCTGTGGCAATGCCAATGAGTTATTGGGAGGTAGAGGAGTCTCTAACAATCCGTATAATAATGGTGGTGGGATTTACAATCTTGAAGGTCAACTAAGCCTGGTCAACTGTACTTTAACAAGAAATTTTGCCAATGTTAACGGCGGTGGAATGTACGACGGTGATAATGAGCTAAATCTGATTAACTGCACTTTTACAGGAAATAGTGCAAGAACTGGCGGTGGGATATACGATTCCGATGGTGATTTAATCATAACCGAATGTACTTTTAAGAGAAATATTGCCGGGGATAGCGGCGGTGGAATATTTAATAACGACGGCCAGTTAAACCTGGTTAACTGCACTTTTACAGAAAATAACGCCGTAGATGGTGGTGGGATATGCACCGGAAGCGAGCCAACTATGGATAACTGCATGTTTATAAAGAACCTGGCGGAAAACTCTGGAGGCGGAATCTACAATTCTCAGGACGAAACAGGAAGATTTATCTTTGAAAGCTTGGCAATGAGCAGCTACGGCAGGATGCCCAACTATCCAGGCGAACCGGGCATTACCAATTGCACGTTTATTGAGAACTCGGCAAGTATGGGCGCCGGTATATATAACAACGGCGCAAATCCAGTCATAATGAATTGTAAATTCATCAGGAATGCAGCGAACTTAAGAGGAGTAACAACAGGAGCAGGTAATAGTGGTGGTGGGATGTATAACGTCAATAGCAGCCCTGCTGTTACAAACTGTGTATTCACTGACAACTTTTCGGCTCAGGATGGTGGCGGGATGTACACTTACGGCAGAAGTGATTTAATTCTGAAGAACTGTATATTTAACGGAAACCGGGCGCTGCTTAACGGCGGTGCGCTCTTCATCAATAATAGTCAGTCATATCTTATCAACTGTACACTCACCCGGAACTCGGCTGAATTCGGAGCTTGCATGATGTTTCAGTCTTCAAGTTCGATTCGGGACACTGTAGAAATAATTAACTGTATCTGTCGGGATGGCGTTAATTCAATATGGAAAGAAGGCAATACAATAATCAATGTCTCCTACAGTAACATCCAGTACGAATGGCCCGGTGAAGGCAACATTGATGAGGAGCCGCTATTCGTGGATATATTGGGCCCCGACCACACCTACTGTACCGAAGACGACAACCTGCGACTGTCTCCCTCGTCACTATGTATCGATTCAGGAGATCCGAACTATTATATATCAGGGCCAAACGAAACGGACTTTGACGGCAATCGGCGTATCGTAAGCAGACGAATAGATATGGGCGCCTACGAGTTCCAGGGTTGGATATATGTTGATGATAACGCTCCTTATGATACATGGCGAGGTGAGCCTGAAATCAATTACCCAGAGGAAGATGGAACCGAAGCCCGACCATTCGATACAATCCAGGAAGCTATTGATATAGCAAAAGAAGGATATACTGTCATGGTTCGGCCGGGTGTATACGAAAAGATCGATTTTAGGGGCAAGGCTATAACGGTTACCGGTATAGAAGGCGCGGCGGTAATCGAGGCTCCATCAACAGAGGACAGATTTATATTTGACAATGAGGACGCATTTATACTTGATAATGACGCAGTGACTTTCCATACAGGTGAGGGGCCCGGCAGTGTTATCAAAAATTTTGTCATTAGGAACAGTAATATTGCTATATCTCTCAACTTCAGCAGCCCCAAGATTCACAATGTCACGATTGCGGATAATAATTTCGGCATAGCGGCTTACGAGAATTCGAATCCGGATATAAGGAACTGTATCCTGTGGAACAACAGGGACGGTGACTTATTCCAATGCGAAGCTCAGTATAGCTGCATTGAAAGCAGAACCCAGGGTGAAGGTAACTTACATGTTAATCCGCTGTTCGTTGATACGGCCAACGGCGATTATCACTTAAAGAGCGAAGGCTGGCGCTGGAATACAAACAGCCAGTCTTGGACATGGGATGATGTAACGAGTCGATGTATAGATGCAGGTGACCCCGATTCCCCTCTGGGTGAAGAGTTGATGAGCGTGCCTCGTGACCCGGATAATATGTACGGCGTAAACCGATACATCAACATGGGAGCCTTCGGCGGTACATACCAGGCCAGTATGCCTCCACGCGACTGGTTGTTTCCAGTCGATACAACCGCCCCCGTGCCTGACCCGGCACAGTGGGCGCATCCAGATGGCGCGCCGCGAGAAATTAACTTAGGAGGTGGATCATTTGATTTCTGGGTCCAGATGACGGCAACGGAGGCAACAGATGCCAGCGGGCTTGTGGAGTATTTCTTCGAGTGTACCACAGAGCCAGGCTTTAGCAGTGGGTGGCAAACCTCGAATGAATACAGTGTTCAGATAGGCCGAGGTGAACAACTACTTCGTTTTAGAGTAAAGGCCCGTGACCTCTATCTAAATGAGACTGAATGGTCCGATGAAAGGACGGCTCATTAACCGCCGGAGAAGCAGGAGTGCCATTAAAAGAATTTGTTGATATTCAATTGAATTACTAATATCATACGAAGACAGGCATGTGTGCGAATGTGGAATCAGAATGTGCGGAAACGGAAATAGAGCCAAAGTCGGTTGGCTCCCAAGCTGAAAGATATCGTGTGAAAAGAGAGTCGCACAGAGCGTTCAGTTTGATTGAGCTTTTAGTAGTAATCGCCGTAGTCTCGGCTTTGATGGGTATTTTACTGCCGGCGCTGGGCAAGGTCAGGCACCAGGCTCGGATGGTTGTTGGTACAAATAACCAGCGGCAAATTGTGACGGCAGTGACCTTGTTCGCTGCGGATAATGATGAGCAGTATCCTGAATCGGTTGCGACCATTGGCGATTATAAAGTGTACTGGAATTGGCAGGAGCCGACTATGTTGACGAGTTATCGAGCGCGTAGTCCCGGATTGTATCGCTCCATGAGCGCCTACCTGCGGCGATATATCGAAGATGCCGATACTATGTTTTGTCCCAATGCCCCTCAAAGATACAAGAATCTTCAGCACGCCTGGGATGCCGGTGACTATTGGGACAATCCGGAGACGGACCCGGTTGGAGATCCGATGAGCGGGACGTATTGCTTATACTGGAACTATACAGGCTATCTCGAAGACAGGGATTATCTTTTCAAAGGGCCGCGAGATTCTTCGGCCGGCCGAGGGCAAAGCAAACTGCTTGTGAGTGATTACTTTGGATACGACCATTATCGAAGTCCAAATTGCTACGGCAGTTGTGAGAAGTTCGCAGCAGCTTCAATCACAGAAGGGACACCGCTTTCCTCGGCTTATTGGTCTCGTCGCAAAAGTAGTGCCCGATCGTCCGCGCCGGAGATCAAGCTGCAGGCCGGCTATGCAGATGGGCATGTCGAGAAATATTCTTCCTCAGATACAATTACTATGAGAGTTATATGGAAACCGGAAACCGGCGAGCCTTATCCTAACGGCATCGGACCGGGCAACTTTTATCTGCCGCGAAGCGCCCTGCATTGACGGCAGCGTGAATTTGTGCTTAATTGGTCAAGAAAACACAACCTGACTTCAACGATCTTGTCATCTTTGCGGAGAACCGGCTTGAGGATATTTACTTCACAGAGTAATGCGACTCATACTTAGCCTTTGAGCACAGCCAAGGGAACCATGCGAGCAACGGCTTTGGCCCAGCCGCATTCGATGACAATTCGCACCACCTCTTCGATGTCTTTGTAGGCATCCGGTGCTTCTTCCTTGATTCTTCGCTTGTCGCCGGTAATCAGTTTTATGCCTTTCATACTGCGTTTGAACTGGTCGTCGCTAATCAAAGCCTGAGTAGTAATTTTGCCTCTGCGAGATTTTCCCAAAGCAGCAGTTCGACTCATTACTCTTCCAGCTCCGTGGTTCACTGAATTCAAAGATTCCTCGGAATTGCCTGTTCCAACAAGTAGAAAACTCGCCGTGCCCATCGAGCCGGGCGTAATAATCGGCTGGCCTGACCGCGCGAAAATGCTGGAGACCATTTGCTCCGGCCCAAACGCTCGTGTGGCACCCTTTCGGTGAACCCAAAGGCTGTCTCCGCTATGTGTTTCAAGCTTGGCCATATTATGAGTGACATCATATACGAGATCCAGCGGCGTCGGCCCGAACATCCTGTTAAAACATCGCCTGACCAATAAAGCCATAATGTGACGATTAGTGTATGCGAAGTTGGCGGCGGCGGCCATCGCCGCGATATAGCTCTTGCCGGCTCCGCTGTCTGTTGGAAGATATGCGAGCATTTTTCTGCGCTCGATATTTTCGGGTCTATGGGCGGCGACATTCATATAATGGTCGGCTATTTCATAGCCGAATCGGCGGGAGCCGGAGTGTATCATCACGACGAGCTGGTTTTGGTAAAGCCCGAAATTCTTCGCTAATTCGACATCAAAAATTTCCTGAACATATTGAATTTCAATAAAATGGTTTCCCCCACCGAGCGTGCCAAGCTGATTGATCCCTTTTTGTATCGCAGCTTTTGGCACTGCTCCCACTTCGGCAGGAAGCCGGCCGTTGTCCTCGATTCTTTTCAGGTCTTCCGAGAACTGATCCGGATCGAAAGCTTCCCAAGCTCGGTGGCTTGTTTTTTGTGCAAGGATTGGTATGCAGGCGGCGCCTTGATGGATAACGGCTTCGATTCCAACCTTGTCCAACTGCACATTTTTTCTGCCCTCTCCGAGCGGGATATCTCGGGCGATATCCACAGCGATTTTATCCGTATCTATCTGGCCCCTGGAAAAAGGTGTTCGCAACAGTCGCATGCCACAATTGATATCATATCCTACCGCAGGAGGCATAATTGCCCCATCCAATCCCAGGACCGCCCCGATAGGTATACCGAAACCGACATGAATATCCGCGGTGGCGAGGACTTTTTTAGCCGGCGGCAGAGAAGCGGCATCGCAAAGCTGGCGAACTGCATCAGGCTCAATATTAACGGCTTCCGATGCGAAAATTGTAGCATCAGTGACCATCTGGCCTCTACGCTCCAAATGCAGGCGAAGAGGGTCGATGCGAACAGGTTTTGAAGGTAGTTCTGTCATTCTTACATCGTGTAGAGCAT
>CAZMWN010000070.1:13088-13518 GCA_964569935.1 uncultured Pirellulales bacterium | reverse complement strand
CGAAAGGCTATAGAGCCCAAGATGATGGAAAAAGTAGACAACTCCAACAGCCATGCTACCCCAACTCCTATATGCGACGGAAAAAGAGTTTACGTTTACTTCGGCTCGTTCGGCCTTTTAGCCTATGATCTTGACGGTAATGAGATATGGAGGAAACCTCTTCCGATACCTGAAATACAGTACGGCTCTGCAGCCTCACCAATACTGGCAAACGACATGATTGTGATAAATTGTGACCCAAAGCAGGGGGCGTATATACTTGCCGTGGACCGGGACACGGGAAAAACTATATGGAAGCAAGACCGTCAAATCGAACAGGCTGGCTGGTCAACTCCGGTATTTTGGAAACATGGAAACCAGGAGGAACTCATTGTTCTCGGCAGTCACAAGCTAATCTCTTACGACCTCAAGGATGGACAAAAACGATGGT
>CAZMWN010000070.1:0-13078 GCA_964569935.1 uncultured Pirellulales bacterium | reverse complement strand
CGTCTATACAAACGACACACTTTTCGTGGAGTCCGCCGCGGCCATTACAGGTGACCCTGTCAATCCCATAGAATTACCCGATTTCAATGAGCTTCTCGAGAGCTATGACAGCAATAAGGATGGCCGTTTGGTACGGGAAGAGATTCCAGAAGACCTTGCATTCATATATCGCATGGGACCTCGATTTACGGGAATCAAAAAACGCTTCCCAAACATCGATACCGACCAAGACGGAGCAATCAACGAAGCAGAATGGAAACAGGTAATCCAAAAAGCTGCGATGATACAACCCAGACGAATTGACGCCCTTGTTGCCATCCGCAGCGGTGGCAAAGGTGATATAAGTCAGTCGCACATAAAGTGGAGAGCAAACGAAGGAATCGGTCAGGTTCCATCGCCTCTTGTATATCAGGGACGCATGTATTTAGTTAAGCACGGTGGTAATGTGACATGTTTCAATGCAGAAACAGGGGAACGAATATACGGCGAGAAGCTTGGACCAAGAGTATATTACAATTCCTCGCCGGTTGCGGCTGATGACAAGATATATTTCTGTTCACTAAACGGCGTTGTTATCGTAGTACAAGCCGGGGACACATTCAAAGTCCTGGCACGCAATAGAATCGAAGAGCGCATATACGCTACTCCCGCCCTGGTGGATGGAAACATCTATCTGCGTACCGACAAGTGCATGTACGCCTTTGGAGAATGATTATCTATTATATTTTAAATAGTGCTATCAAATGAGGATTTTGCTGGATAAGTGCCACAACCTCAAATTTTTAACATTGCATACACAGCTTTGATAAAAGCCCGGAGTTTGAAATAGTCATACACAAAATCGTTATAAGCAACATTAAAAATCCGGAAGCGGTTTAGAGATATAATGCCCTAAGGAACAGGTCGAATTTCCCCGGAAAAATTGAATTGCTTACCTAACACAGCAAGTTATAATGTAGAAAAATCGGCACAATCTGAGAGAAGGGGCACTTTTTTGTGGGTTAAATTGCCTTAAGAACAAAAGTTATATTGATTTTGCATTATATAAAATTTCCGTGAACGATACTCTTTCAAAAGTTTGCGATCCATTATCTTAAACAATACCAAGCACAATTTAAATAAGGAGAATAACAAATGGCAAGACCTGTGACATTATTTACCGGGCAATGGGCGGATTTGCCCCTCGAAGAATTGGCTAAAAAAGCATCAAGCTGGGGATTTGACGGATTGGAACTGGCCTGCTGGGGCGACCACTTCGATGTTGATAAAGCCCTTGAAGATGAAAAGTACTGTCAGAAGAAGCGGGCGTTGCTGAAAAAGCACGGACTCGAAGTCTATGCCATATCAGCTCATCTCGTTGGCCAGGCAATATGCGACAGGATTGATTCTCGCCACAAGGCGATACTGCCGGAAGACGTCTGGGGCGACGGCGAGCCGGAAGGAGTTCGCAAAAGGGCGGCTCAAAAGCTTATCGATACCGCAAAGGCCGCGAAAAAACTGGGGGTGAAAATCGTCAACGGTTTTACGGGCAGTTCAATATGGCACTTGCTTTATTCGTTTCCGCCGGCTTCACCGAAGATGATTCAGGCCGGCTATAGGGATTTTGCAAAACGCTTTATTCCAATCCTTAATTCGTTCAGAGCAAAAGGTATCAAATTTGCGCTTGAAGTTCACCCGACGGAAATCGCCTTCGATATTGCCACGGCTCAGCGTGCGCTCGAAGCAGTGAAAAATCACCCCTCCTTCGGTTTCAATTATGACCCCAGCCATCTTGGTTATCAGGGTGTTGATTATGTGAAGTTTATCCGCACGTTTCCAAAGCGGATTTTTCATGCTCATATGAAAGATGCGTGGTGGGGGCACGGAGATGGCAGCGTCGGCGTATTCGGCGGCCATACCGAATTCTCAGATCCTCGCCGTTACTGGGACTTCCGCTCTATCGGTCATGGTGACATCCATTTCGAGGAGATTATCGTTGCATTAAATGATGTCGGATACTCGGGGCCGTTATCCATTGAGTGGGAAGACAGCAGAATGGATCGAGAACACGGCGCCCAGGAAGCCTGTGAGTATATAAAAAAGGCCGACTTCAAGCCATCGCAGGTCGCCTTCGATGCTGCGTTTGACAAATAACAGATGCAAAAAACGGCTTTTATGTACGTCCATTTTTAAAGCGTCGCCATATTTTTATGAAGCACAGAAAAAATAGAAAGGAACAAAAACCATGCGAAGGTCAGGTGCAATCAGTTTTATACTGTTTTCCGTTTGGTGCGCAGTAATGATTATGAACATATCACAGGCAGCCGGTTCACGCCGGACCGTGTCGGAAGAAGAGATAAAAAAAATGGAAGAGGTTATGCCTGCAAAAGCGATAGTCGAACCGTCCAAACCGAGAAAGCTGCTCGTTTTCAATCTTTGTGGACCCGGAGGATACAGGCACAGCTCAATCCCATATTGGGACAAAGCACTGGAGATTATGGCACAAAAGACCGGGGCTTTCAGCGTGGAAATCAGCAATGATATGGATGTTTTCAAAGCCGATAACCTAAAACAATTCGATGCAGTATGTTTTAACAATACGACAACTCTCCCCCTATGTCCCGAGAAGACGCCTGAACTATGCAAATCTCTTATGGACTTTGTCAAGGGTGGCAAGGGTATTGTGGGTATTCACGCTGCCACGGACAGCTTTTACAAAGAACCATATAAATGGTCCGAAGCAAGCGAGATGATGGGAGGCAAGTTTACAGGCCACCCGTGGACCGCCAATGGTACATGGGCGATAAAGATAGATGAGCCTAACCATCCGCTCATGGTACCATTTAAGGGAAAAAGATTTAAAATCAAGGATGAGATATACCGCACAGAGCCTCCGCTTTATTCAAGGTCGAAACAGCTCATATTGATGAGTCTGGATATGAGCGATGAGGTGACGCAGAAAGCCTCAGAGAAACCGACCGATGCCGATACCGGTATATCCTGGATTAAATCATGGGGACAAGGTCGCATGTTCTATTGTTCGCTTGGTCATAACCACGATGTGACATGGACTGCGCCCGTGTTGGAGCACTATTTGCGGGGTATTCAATTTGCACTGGGTGATTTCAAAGTCGACACCAAGCCGAATCCAAAAACTGACAAAATGGATTAGTTCAAGAACAGAATTATAAAAACAACCTGTACATCTTCAAGTGTTAAGGAGGCAATATGAAAAATCAGAAAAAAACAAAAAAACCATGGCAGATGAATATTTCCCGTCGTGATTTTATAAGCGGTGCCGCAGCCGCCGCAGCTTTTACAATTGTTCCCCGGAGCGTGCTGGGAGGCCCAGGCAATACAGCTCCCAGCGATAAGCTCAATATCGCCGGCGTTGGTATCGGTGGTATGGGCAAGAATAATATCCGTTCTTGCGGGAAGGAAAACATCGTAGCATTGTGCGATGTGGACTGGGCTTATGCCGCTGAGGTCTTCAAGAAATATCCCAAGGCCCGTCAATGGAAAGACTTCCGAAAAATGCTCGACGAACAGAAGGACATTGACGCAGTAGTCATTGCCACGCCGGACCATGCGCATGCCGTGGTGGCGATGGCAGCAATGCAGCGAGGCAAGCATGTATATGTCCAAAAACCGTTAACGCGGATGGTTTATGAAGCCCGTATGTTAACCGAAGCTGCACGCAAATACAAAGTTGCCACGCAGATGGGCAATCAGGGACACTCTGGTGAAGGAACTCGACTGGTATGTGAATGGATATGGAACGGTGCCATCGGCGATGTGCGAGAAGTACACTGCTGGACCAATCGTCCTGTATGGCCACAGGGTATTAGCCGACCCGAAGAGACGCCGACTATACCCGGCACATTAGATTGGGACAAATGGATTGGTCCTGCACCGTATAGACCTTACAATCCAGCTTATCATCCATTCAATTGGCGGGCCTGGCTTGACTTCGGAGCAGGTGCCTTGGGGGATATGGGTTGTCATGTTATGGATGCAGCTTTCTGGGCCCTTAAATTGAAATATCCTGTGAGCGTGCAAGCAAGTCATTCCTACGACGTTCGCGAAATGTGGAAAAGAGTTGAAAACAAAGAATCCTATCCCAGATCTTCCGTGGTGCATTATCAATTCCCTGCTCGTGAAGGCATGCCGCCGGTTAAATTACACTGGTACGACGGTGGAATAATGCCGGAACAACCGGCCGATCTCGAACCCGGTCGGGATGCGAGAAAACTTGGCAGTGACGGCAGCGGAACGCTATTTGTGGGTGACAAAGGTACATTAGTTTGCGGTTGTTACGGGGGCAGTCCTCGACTGATACCCGAAACGAAGATGAAGGAATTCGAGCGGCCACCAAAAACACTGCCGAGGATAGACGGTGGCAAAGACGGACATGAACGTAACTGGATCCAAGCTTGTAAAGGCGGTAAGCCGGCCTGCTCTAACTTCGATTATTCCGGTCCTCTAACCGAAACGGTTGTAATGGGTAATCTCGCTATACTCAATCCTGGCAAGAAGTTAAGCTGGGATGGCGAAAAAATGAAAGTTACAAACGACGATGAGGCCAACACATACGTTAATGTGCCTTATCGCGAGGGATGGTCTTTGTAATTTAAAAAGACTTCGTATTGTAATTTGAATCGGGTGGTCGGAAACAGGAAATTCAAGTAGAGGCATGTGACCATGAAGAACGTAAAAGAAGTTAAAAGAAAATCCTTAGAAAGTAAGGATAATATCCCGGGGCTGTCCCGTCGAGAGTTCATCGGGGCGGCTGCGGCTATGGCAGCATTTACATTTGTACCAAGGCATGTGCTCGGCCGAGTAGGGCAGGACTCGGCCAACAATAAGCTGAATATTGCGTGTATCGGCATTGGTGGCATGGGTGCAAACGATGTCCGACAGGCAAGCACGGAGAATATAGTGGCATTGTGTGACGTTGACTGGAAGCACGCGGCTGAAACTTTTAAACTTTTTCCCTCTGCTAAGAAATACCGTGATTTCCGCGAGATGCTGGAGAAAGAGGATAAAAATATCGATGCGGTTATGGTATCGACACCGGATAATACCCACGCAGTTGCGGCTATGATGGCTATCAAGATGGGCAAACACGTCTATTGCCAGAAACCCCTGGCACATGACATGTACGAGGTTCGTCAGCTTACCGAGGTAGCCCGGAAACAAAATGTAATGACTCAAATGGGGATTCAGATCCATGCTGAAGAAACCGTTAAACTTGTGGTGGAAATTATTAAGTCAGGAATGATTGGTAAAGTGCGAAAGGTGGATATCTGGAGCGGTAAAAACTGGGGTGGGGGCGACAGACCTGGCCAGTCCGAGCCTGTACCGGAAATGCTTAACTGGGATCTTTGGCTTGGGCCGGCTCCTTTCCGGCCATACAATTCTGCCTATCTGCCAACAAACTGGCGCCGCTGGTGGGACTTCGGGACAGGGACATTGGGAGATATGGGCTGTCATATAATAGACCCTGTCTTTTGGGCCCTCGATTTAGTTTATCCCATAAGTGTTGAGGCACAACCGGCCGAGTTTAATAATGAAACTTATCCGGAGGCGACAAGAGTACGATGGGAGTTCCCCGCCCGTGGCGAGCTGCCGCCGGTCACAGTGACATGGCACGACGGTGTTAACAGGCCGTTTTTACCAAAAGAGCTTGAACCGGGACGGAAGCTGCCCGACCAGGGTGGACTATATTTTGGTGAAAAGGGCATTATACTTGCCCCACACATGGGCGGACCGAGATTGATACCGGAATCGAAAATGAAAGGTTTCAAAGCGCCGGAACCATTTTTACCAAGGGGCATCAACCACTACCAGGAATGGATAAGGGCGTGTAAGGGCGGACCAAAACCGTTAGCCAACTTTGACTATTCCGGACCGCTGACCGAAACCATATTATTAGGTAATGTAGCAGCTCTTGCCGGTGAGAAACTTTACTGGGATGGGCCAAACTTCAAGATTACCAATGTTACTGACACCGAAAAGTATCTCAAACGGGAATATCGCGAAGGCTGGACACTTTGAGAGTCATAAGAAATGAAAAGAGCATTCGAATTTATGGAAATATCTCATGAAGATTAGAGGAAATCAAAAGGTCACAAGACGGGACTTTATGCGCGGCACGGCAGGTGCTGTAGCGGCACTCACTTTTATTCCAAGTCACGTGCTCGGTCAAGCAGGGCGAGATTCAGCCAACAACAAGCTGAATATTGCCGGTATCGGAGTTGGCGGTCAAGGGAGTGTTGACCTTCAGGAATGCGAGAGTGAAAATATTGTAGCCCTTTGTGATGTTGATTTGGTGCGAGCTGAGAGTGCATTAAAGCGATATCCGAAAGCCAGGGTGTACCGTGACTTTCGGCAGATGCTGGATAAGGAAGACAAGAACATCGATGCTGTCGTTATTGCAACACCGGATCATATCCATGCACCGGCAGCTATCATGGCGATGAAGATGGGTAAGCATGTGTATTGCGAAAAACCAATGGCACATACGATTTTTGAAGCTCGACAAATGACCGAAATCGCGAAAGAGACTGGTGTCGTGACACAAATGGGCAACCAGGGACATGCGGGTAAAGGACTGAGATTGATATACGAGTCTATCAAAAGCGGGGCAATCGGTACGGTCAGGGAGGTGCATGTCTGGACTGACCGAGCGGGCACGCCGGAACGTGCCTGGTGGCCACAGGGTATCGAACGCCCGAAGGACAGTGTTCCCGTTCCTGAGACTCTGGATTGGAATCTTTGGCTCGGCCCGGCGCCATGGCGGCCTTATGCCAAGTTTCCAAATGCGAAGGGGGAGCTTGTCGGATATTGTCCGTTCAACTGGCGTGGTTGGTGGGACTTCGGTTGTGGTGCTCTCGGTGACATGGCTGTTCATAATGCAGACCCTGCTTTTTTCACACTCGAACTCGATGCGCCAACTGCAGTCGAGGCTCAGACCAGTGGAGTCAACGATGAGACGTTCCCTAAGTGGAACATTATCTCGTACGAATTCCCAGCCAAAGGCGAGCGACCCGCTGTGAAACTCGTGTGGTATGATGGCGGCAAGCTGCCGCCGCGCCCGCCTGAACTTGAACCAGAACGTCGCATGGAGAGTAATGGCATTCTGTTCGTTGGAGATAAAGGCAAACTTTTAGGTCCAAGTCACGCAGGTGCTCCGAGATTAATTCCGGAGTCAAGAATGAAAGATATTGGAATCCCGCCTCAAATGTTGGAACGCTCTATTGGCCATCATAAGGAATGGATCCAGGCCTGCAAAGACAACAATCCCAAGGGAGCTCTGGCCAATTTTGCATATTCCGGACCATTCACCGAGTCGTTGCTCGCCGGCAACCTGGCGGTACGACTCGGCAGAAGAATCGAATGGGATGCTAAAAATATGAGAGCCACCAACGCTCCTGAAGCGGACAACTATATCACTAAATTCTATCGTGCAGAATGGACTCTGTAGATTTTAGTCTTTGACGTTTAATGAAAATTTTGAAGCTCTTTCAAAAGAGAGGTGTGCAACAATGGAGATGAAAAAAACTTCGCGACGAGATTTCATTAGAAGCACAACTGCAAAAATAGCGGCTTTTACTATCCTCCCGAGTCACGTTCTCGGTGGGAATGGTGCCCAAACACCCAACGACAAGCTGAATATTGCTGTTGTCGGAGCAGGCGGCATGGGAGCAAGCAATATCAACCAATGCAGTACCGAAAACATTGTCGCACTTTGTGATGTTGATGATAAGCAAGCGGCGGAGACTTACCGGAAATATCCCAAAGTAAATAAATACAAAGATTTCCGCATAATGCTGGACAAAGAGGAAAAAAATATCGATGCGGTTATTATTGCAACGCCCGACCATACACATGCCGTAGTGGCTATGGAGTGTATTAGGCGGGGTAAACATATCTATTTACAAAAACCATTGGCTCATTCGATCTATGATGTCCGTATGCTGACTGAAGCGGCACGAAAGGCAAAAATCCAGACGCAGATGGGCAACCAGGGCCATTCATCCAATGAGATTCGGATGCTCTATGAGTGGATCCGGGATGGTGCTATCGGCCAGGTGCGAGAGGTTTATGCCTGGACCGATCGGCCCGTTGGAGGAAATCCATGGTCAGATTTTCCCATTATGAAGAGACCGACAGAAAAGCCGCCTGTACCTAAGACACTGGATTGGGATTTATGGTTGGGACCGGCACTGTATCGACCATATCATCCGATCTATTGTCCCACAACCTGGCGTGGTTTTTGGGATTTTGGCACAGGTGCATTGGGAGACATGGGTTGTCATATTCTTGATCCTGCGTTTTGGACGCTGAAGCTGGCTCATCCAACTCGTGTGGAAGCGACCACCACGCACTATAATCCGGAAGTGGCGGCTGAGACATTTCCGCGGGCCTCGATCATTCGATACGAGTTTCCCGCACGAGGTGAAATGCCGCCGGTAAAACTGACGTGGTTTGACGGTCGGTTGCTTCCGCCACGACCCAGGGACCTGGAACCAGGTCGCAAACTGGGAATCCAAGGAGCCTTATTAATCGGCGATAAGGGAACTGTCATGCACGGCTCGCACGGCGCCGGTGGCCTGAGAATTATTCCCGAGACAAAAATGCAGGCATATGAGCAACCTGCAAAGACCTTAACGAGGGTACCGGGCGGCATGAACGGTCATGAGCAGGACTGGGTCCGGGCCTGTAAAGATGGCAAGCCTGCCAGTTCGACTTTCGACTACGGCGGACCGTTGACGGAAATGATCCTGCTGGGTGTGTTAGCTATGCGGTTCAAAGACATACCACTTGAATGGGATCCTGAGAAAATGAGAATCACGAATAATGAGCAAGCCAATGAATACATCAATCCTCCCCATCGAGAAGGATGGACAATTTAATTGTCGAATTTATATTAGAATTGTAAATACCAAGCCGACATGCAAATGTCGGGATTTGCAGGAATTTTTATACTTTTTTCTCACAAAACAACGTCTTATTTAACAGGAGAAAAACATAATGTATAAAAAGATAAAGTTTACTGCTTTCGCCCTTATTTTTATCTGCTGCTTACTTGGAACAAACGCGCAAGCTGGCAGTTGGGAAAACTGGAAACTGGGTACGCAGGCTTATACATTTAATCGCTTTACATTTTACGAAGCAGTGGACAAAACCAAATCGCTCAGCCTGGGTTATATAGAGGCATATCCGGGCCAGGTTTTAAGCAAAGAAAAAACCGATATTATATTCGACCACAATATGTCCTCCAATGAAAAGCAGGAAGTTCTGCAAAAGCTTCGAGAAGCGGGAGTGAAACTTGCAAACTACGGCGTAGTGAATCTGCCAAACGATGAGTCTCAATGTCGAAAAGTATTTAATTTTGCAAAAGAAATGGGCATAGAGACAATTGTCTCCGAGCCACCTGAGGAAGCCTTCGACTTGATAGATAAATTATGCGAAGAATACAAGATTAACGTTGCGATTCACAATCATCCCAAGCCCTCCCATTATTGGAATCCAGATACCGTGCTGAAAGTTTACCAGGGACGTAGTAAACGTATCGGAGCCTGTGCCGATACGGGCCACTGGATGCGTTCCGGTATTAAACCGATTGAGGCCTTGCAAAAGCTCAAAGGTCGAATCATCAGTCTGCACTTTAAGGACCTCAACGAGTTCGATAATCACAAAGCCCATGATGTGATATGGGGCACGGGAGCAGGCGATGTCGGGGAGATATTAGCTGAGCTTAGCCGCCAGAATTTCAAGGGTGTTTTCTCCATTGAATATGAGCATAACTGGGACAACAGCATGCCGGAAATAAAAAAATGCGTGGAGTTCTTCAAAAAGACCTCTGCCGAGCTTAGCAGCGCCGAATACAAAGACATCTTCAAAGCAGATCTTTCGAATGCCGTAATGCCGCCAAACTCCTGGTCTTTTGATGCAAACGGCGTCCTGTCACCTGAACCCGACACTCACGGTGACATCTGGAGCAAGGAACGCTATGGTAATTTCATACTTGAACTCGACTTTAAGATTCCAGAAGGAGGTAACAGCGGTGTCTTCGTCCGCACCGGCAGTATAGAGAACTGGATTAATACCGCCATTGAAGTACAAATTCACGCCACCACCGACGGAACAAAGCACGGCCAGTGCGGCGCGGTTTACGACTGTCTGTCACCCTCAAAGACAGCTGTAAAAAAACCAGGACAATGGAATCACTATATCATTACCTGCCTGGATAATAAAATTTATGTAAATCTCAACGGCGAAGACATCATCGACATGGACCTGGACCTCTGGACCGAGCCTCGTAAAAATCCTCAGGGCACCGTAAACAAATTCCCCACCGCCTACAAGAATATGCCACGTGAAGGACACCTCGGCTTCCAATTCCATGGTAATCCCGTTTGGTTCAGGAATCTTAAGATCAGATCATTCGACTGAGGGTAAACGCAATAATGACTCCACATCGTTTCACGATAAAATAATATAATCCACAATTGAGTGACACTTAGTTGCATGAAATAGAGCTGAAAATCAAATAAATGCAGACTTGACAGTAACAGGCTCGCTTGCTATAGTGCAAGTCCGAAAAATTGTGTGTATACCTGTTAAGTTTTTGGAGCCAACAAGAGCAAATGAATAACCAGAAAATAATAAAAGGCATAGACAGACGCCAGTTTCTGCGTTCTACAGCAGCGGCAGGAGCAGGATTGGCATTTTCGCCGTTAGTTTTAGGGCAAACCGGCAACAGTAAACCAGATGATATCAACGTGGCTTTGCTCGGAGCCGGAGCGCAGGGACAGGTTCTGATGAATGCCTGCCTGAAGATACCGGGCGTTCGCTTCAAGGCCGTCTGTGATATTTGGACGGCTTACAATCAAAGGCGGGTTTCCCGTCTGCTCAAAGCATATAAGCACCAGCATAATACCTATGTGGACTACCAGGATATGCTCGCAAAGGAAAAAGACCTTGATGCAGTCATCGTCGCCACGCCAGACTTCTGGCACTCAAGGCATGCTGTGGCCTGCCTTGAAGCTGGATTGCATGTCTATTGCGAAAAGGAGATGTCCAATACACTCGAAGATGCTAAGAAAATGGTGGAAGCTGCGAAGAAAACCGGCAAGCTCTTACAGATTGGTCATCAACGTCGCAGCAATCCTCGATACAGGCACTGCTACGAGAAGTTAATAACTGACGCGAAACTATGCGGGCAGATTACAACTATTAACGGACAATGGAACCGAAGCAAGGCGGCATGCGAAGATTTGGCCTGGCCGAAAAATGCCGTTATCGACGAAGCTACTCTCAAGCAATATGAATTTGATTCGATGCAGCAATTCAAAAACTGGCGTTGGTACAAAGGCAAGGGAGGTGGGCCGATTGTTGACCTTGGTTCGCACCAAATTGATATTTATAGCTGGTTCCTCGGAGCAAATCCCAAATCGGTAATAGCCAGCGGCGGCATCGATTACTGGAAAGACCACGACTGGTATGACCATGTCATGGCTATTTATGAATACGAAACTAAACAAGGGACAATTAGAGCATTTTATCAGACAATAACAACAAACAGCGGCCAAGGTTATTTTGAGCAATTTATGGGTGACGAAGGGACATTGTTGATTTCGGAAGCTGCCGGGCGCGGCACAGTATATCGGGAAGTATGGGTCCCGGCGGAGAACTGGGAAAAATGGGTCAAGGCCGGCTATATAAATGCGATTGAAGCAGAGCCGGAAGAACCTGCCGCCGCCGGTGTTGTGCTGGATGTACGCGAGTCACCCACGCCGCCCAGTTATGACATCCCTGTAACCTTAGGTGACAAGCCTTACCACCAGCCTCATCTTGAGAACTTCTTTGATGCGATACGCGGCAAAGCCAAACTCAATTGTCCCGCCGAAGTTGGATATGAAACCGCCGTGACCGTGTTGAAAGTGAATGAAGCTGTAGCCGCCGGTCAAAAGCTGGACTTTAAGCCGGAAGACTTTATGGTTTAGTGACTTACAAGCATAAACAAAAGGATTGACTACACTTTGAACAAGGGAACGATATTAACAGGCTTTTTGTGTTTGCTGGTATCGGCTCTTTCCGCTGTTGCTGCAGGAACCGAGCATAAACTGCTTGGTGACGAAAGCGATGGCAGTATGTCACCGCCACCACATCTTATTCCTTTATATGCCGAAAATGAAGCGGGAGAAAAAGGCGAGCAAATAACACCCGATATGGATTTTCCATTGCCTTTTTCAACGCGATGGACGTGCAGTGACTGCCACAACTATAATCTGGTTAAAAAGGGATGGCATTTCAATGTGATGGACAGCAATGTCCCTCCCGGCAGACATGGTGAGCCGTGGGTGTATTATGACCCCAAGCTGTGTCTTCAGATCCCACTTTCATATCGCCGCTGGGCAGGAACTTTTCGGCCGGAGCAGATTGGACTAACGGAGTTCAAGTTTACCAAGGTATTCGGCAGACATATGCCGGGCGGCGGTCCCGGCGAGACCGATGCAACAGAAGTCGAGGAAATTGGTCGGCAACTTCTTTCCGGCAAGCTTGAAATAAACTGCCTTGCATGTCACAACGCACATTACGGCCAGGACATGGGCGGTCTTAGCGGCTATGCCGTTCAGGTATCACGCGAGAATTTTCGGTGGGCTGCAGCTGCTTCCTGTGAATTTGCTTCCGTGACAGGTTCGGCGGCTCAAATGCTGATGACCTACGATCCCTTTATGCCTGATCCAGATGAAGAGGATGCACCAACTGTTACTTACCACAAAGAAGCATTCAACGAAAAAAACGAGGTGCTTTTTCATATCGTCAGAGAAGTACCCAATGAGCGATGTTATTATTGCCATTCTGATTTATATCAGAGCACAGAAGAAAAAACGGAGAAGTGGACACAGGACGTGGATATCCACCTGACGGCGGGACTCAAGTGCGTTGACTGTCACCGTAACGGTGTTGACCATAACATCATCAGAGGCTATGCTGAAGAAGGGAACATCTCGGATAATCCGTTAGCTGCAACGAGTTCCTGTGAAAGTTGCCATCTTCCGGAAGGTGAGGGTGAGCCTATGGCTGG
>CAZMWN010000069.1:0-13599 GCA_964569935.1 uncultured Pirellulales bacterium | reverse complement strand
ACAGAAAGTGTCAAATGATTGTACCCTTTCGCGGCACAGGCTTTTTGGAAAGACTCGATAAGTTTATCCGCTATGCCGGTGCCCTTCCAGTCCGGAAGCACACAGATTGACAACAAATTGCCGCATTTGTCACCGGTTCTTTGTTCCTTGTAATTGTCCTTTGAAACTTTGGTACGTTTTAAACGCAGCTTCTTGAATAGCTCTTCGAGGAGCACAGAACGTACGAGAGAATCGGTAATAAACTTCCAGAAGATAATATGAGGATAACGCAGCATCACAAATCTAATAAACCTATCCCGAATGTCAGGTTCTCCCCCCGCCACAAAACCAACGACTCGTCCTGCAGGATTAACAGCATTATAACAAATGCCGCCGCGATGCTTGATAAAGAAATCATAAAGACTGCAAAGCCAGTTAAAACCCATCCGGGTCATGAAGCGATCTGGAAAAGCGGCGATATGACAATCGGCCATCCAGGGAACATCGCCCCGTCGAGCATCCATTACAGAAATCTTTTGAATTTTTTCTGAATCAATACGTTCCTGTGACATTAGTTTTTTTGTTTTCTGAAACTGTTCTTCAAGTAACGATAACACTTTCGCAGCTAATTGTTCGCGGTCGAAATGTTCTACTGCGATCCGGCAGGCGTTTTGTCCCATTTGTTCCAATTGTTTTCTGTGTGAACTAAGATACAACACTTTTTCAACAAACTTCTCGAGATTGAACAAATCACAGCCGAAGCCGGCATTATTATCTTCCAGAAATTTTCTTTGCCAGCCGGAATAATTTAATAGTATCGGCTTGCCGGCACTCAAAGAGTCAAAAAACTTGTTTGCAGAGTTATTTTCCAAAACAGAATAATTTGCAAAGATAACCATTGAAATATCACACGCCGCCACAAGCCCGGCCAATTCCGCCTTAGGTTTTGAATCTATTACTTCTATATTTTTTAGCCTAAGCTCTTCAATTCTTTTGATAAGAATCCTCTTTTGACTTCCATCTCCTATCAGTACAAAGTGAATATCAGGATTATCTTTTAATCTTTCAGCGGCGTCGACTACAAAATCCAGACCATTTGCTTTGCCCATTGCACCAAAGTGCAGCAGGACAAGCTTGTTGGACCAGCCGTGCTTTTCTCGAACAGCTAAGCCATCGATATCCGGACTGAAAACATCAATGTCACAACTATTTGGTATGACCTTTATTTGTCTATCTTTTGTTAGAACATTTTTTATTCCCTCAGCCATTCCCGGAGAAAGTGCCACAATTGCAGAGCTGCGTTTGTAGATGGATCTTTCCAGCCAAAGCAGTAGTTTAATCATAATCCTATTTTTAATGATTCCCAACTCGATTGGTATTTCAGGCCATTGGTCACGCACCTCGAAAACAAATTGAACATGTTTGAACCACTTCAGGATTATCGCCGGGATGCCGACCGTCAACGGCGTGCTCGTCGCATAAATAATATCTATCTTTTTAGCCCTCAGACCGGCATAAATACTGAGAAGACAAAAAGATAGAAATGATAGGATTCTGCGAAAATACGATTGTTTGTTGCTATATCCGGTCCCAACAACAATAACATTTATCCCCTCTATATCCAGCCTCCGGTAAAGTTTCTTCGCCGGATCCAGGCCGCCTATATCATAATAACCAGTTACTAATGTCACCCTGTGCCCGGCTTTTACCCACCGGCGTGCGAACTCGTAAGAACGCGTGCCTGTGCTGCCCTTCGGTGTGGCGAAATGTTGGTGAATATAAAGTATATGCATGACTATTTTTTATTTCGTGCTCATCACACCTTCAGAATCAGATCTTTATAAACAGACTCAAGGCGTTTCATGTTATTATTTCTGTCCGCTTTATCCACAACGTTTGACCTGTTTACCGACTGTGCTTTTTCTGCAATTTTAGGCTCGCCGAGTAATCGTAAAATGCAATTTGCCAAATCATCAGCGTCACCTACATTATGTAAAAAACCATCAACGCCGTTTTTTAGCCACGCGGAGTTGGCTTTTATGTCCGAGACAATTGGAAATAAACCCGTCGCCATAGCTTCCAGCAATGACAGGCTTGTCCCATCCCATAGTGAAGCTGATAGATAAACATCGTGTCGGCCAAGCACCTCCGGCAAATCATTATTGTGAACTCTTCCCATAAAATTTATGCTATCATCCAATCCATGGTCTTTAACCTGTTGTTTCAATTCGCCAAGCAATGAACCGTCTCCGACAAAAGTCATCTCAAACTCAATCCCTTTGTCCTTGAGCAACGCCAGTGCCTGAATGATTGTGTCGTGGTCAAATACCTTTTCTAACCGTCTGGTGCAGACCATTTTCAATGGACGGGACTTATCGATTTTGGTTCTCTGGATTAAAGAAAACTTATCAGTGTCAATACCAAGGGTAAATATTTCGATTTTATCCTTATTGATACCGAGGCTCAAAACCATATCACTCAGGTCTTTCGAAACCACATTGACACAATCGGCGAACCCGAATATCCTCTTCAATAACGGTCTCCATATCCGTGACTTTATCCCGGTCGTCAAGTCACTTCCATGGACTGTTACAACCGCAGGATGAAAACCGCAGACCAATGCCGTAAGTCCGGCACTTGTGGCGTAGTGTGCATGAACAATATCCGGTTTGAGCCGTTCGACCACTTTTCTCGCCCTTAACATACTAATCGGATATTTCCACTTCCCTTGTGTCTCGGAGTATCTCCTGCCAAGTCCTACATTGTAAGTTTGTACCGAACGCTCCGGGCCGGGAGACAAACTTATAAAATGGACATCGTGACCGGCCTGCTTGAAGTATTCAAGGTATGGCCCGATGTGTGTGAACGTTCCAACGGAGATAAAACAAATACGCATCGCTAAATCTATTGTCCTAAATTATCCGTTCTGTATTTTATAACTTTTGCCGGATTGCCACAGACAACGGCATATTCCGGCACATCTTTTGTAACTACCGAAGCGGCGCCGATAATGGCACCTTTGCCGATGGAAATCCCCGGCAGAATAATTGCTCGTGTCCCTATCCAAACATCATCGCCTACTATTACCGGTTCCGGCGAGTTATGCCCCTGCTCCAGCATGGGGATATCCAGTCGGTCATATTTATGGCTGATAGTGAGAATAATCACTTCCGGCCCCATCATCACATTGTCACCGATTTTCACCGGGCCGCAAGCCTGGCAATTAACACCTATACCTGAATTATCACCGATTTCAATTTGTGAGCCGTCGCCGAAATATGCACCCATTTCAATATTTATATTCCTGCCGGCATACCTGAACAAAGCCCCTGTTATCCAACGTCTCAGAGGTCTTGCCCATCCGCCGAACCTGCTGTCGGAAACCGGCAAATACCGCGCAAAACAATAATAAGCAGTGAGCCGTAATATTCTTGTCAATTTCATTCGAATACCACTTACTAACGACCTTGGTTTTGTTTCTTAATCGCTATTGCCTTTTCATAGCTGCGTATGGTCAAACCAGCAATATTTTTCCAATTGTATTTGTTTTCCAGCTCAGTTGTATAACAAGACCGAAAATCATCAGGATTATCCAGAACATTTATAATAGCTCCAGCAAGTACTTCCGGAATACCGGGCTCGACAACTAAACCAACTTTGTCCGCCGACACAAGCTCCCCCATTGCTCCGACATTGCTGACAACCACAGGTTTCTTGTGTGCATAGGCGCGAAGCAAAACACCGCTTTGTGCCTCAAATTCATTATAGGGAAGTACAACAAGATCAGATGCACTCATAAAACAATCCACGTCTTCATCCGGGATGAATTTAATAACGGCTCGAACATTCTCCGAGAGATTCAGCCTTTGAATTATTTCCAAGTATGGCTCGAAACTCATGCCGCGAGGAAGTGCACCGGCGATAATCAATAATGTCTTAGGATCATGGCGGCAAACATCTTTTAAGGCCTTAAGAAGAACATCCAATCCCTTATTGGGACGGATACTCCCAAAAAAGAGCAATACACGACGGCCCGAAGGTAGATCTAATTTCTTTCGTGCCTTAGACTGGCCGGAAGGATTATGCAGGGGCATCATGATACCATGGGGGATGACAGAAACACGTTCACCGGACAAGCCCCAGTGGTCAATTAATTGCTTTTTTCCGTTCTCATAGTGGACTATCAGGCAATGAGGGATTTGAAGACTTCGCTTAAAAAATGAATCCCTGCTGACAAAGCGGTCATAATGAGATTTTACATCGTGGACAGTAAGCACTACGGGCAATTTCTTTGCCAAAGGTTTTAGAAAGAACTGGTCCAGTAATGGTATACCGGCACCCTGAAAATGAACCACATCGAAATGCCCCTCAATTGCAAAACGGTTTCGTCTGAGACTGTTCAGTGAGCTTCGGCAAATCCGGTCCACCGCCCAATGCAATCGCGACCGCCCCCCCTGCTCCCGTGTAAATTCCGACAAGCGCCTTTCAACGCAGAATGGCCCGGATTTATCCGGCCATGCCAAACTGGTCAATACGGTGACATCAGCACCGACTTCGCCCAAACCATTGCACAAAGAATCGGCGTATGCGTACATACCACCTCTGCCGGAATGCTCGACCATTAACACACGTATTTGTTGTCTTTTAGACATGAGTTAGACAAAATGAACGGAAGAAAATCGTTTCCCGGAAATCCGGATTTGAACTTCCATTAATAATAACCCCACGCAAGCTCGGATTCCATTTCCTCATCTTCCGGGAGATATAACGGTTCTTCAGAAAGACTTAGATAGATGTCCTGCCAGTTCGCTATAATGGCAGCGAAGCATATTAATAACGCGGCTGCACGATAATGTGAAAAGATAGGATGGAAGAAACCATCCGCGGCCAAAGCTATTAACAACAAAAAGCTTGTTATACCGAAATATTCCAAATATGGAATATTGCTTCTGGCCAATCTGAAACTTCGCCAGAGACAGGCGAAAAATAATATCATTAAAGTTATTAATCCTATCAAACCACAACGATCGAGCCATCCGAGATACTCAGAGTGGTAAAAAGCAACCAATGGCGTTACGCCCTTGGGTGCCGGATGCATCGCTCCAACACCTCTGCCCGTTAACAGGAAATAGGGCTCTTTCTTAAAACTCGAAGCGATTGTCTCGTATTCTATACCTCTCCACCCCTGTCGCCACTGGTAATATGTTGGTATGGAATAAAAGCCCCGTCCGTCATCGGTCCGGAATCTTGCGAGGAAGTCAAAGCCTACCAAAGATGCGGCATACATCGCGAACAAACCTACAAAAACGTAAAGAATCGAATTTTTTATCCTTCCCCTCATAAAAATCAAAGAAGCCAGAAAAAGTACGGCCAGCGCACCATAAGTCGATCTTGTTTCGCTCAATATCACGCCGCCCAAACCAATCATCAGCAATAAAATGGAGACAAAAAAGAAACCAACTTTGCCGACTAACCTACCTATCGCCATACTTATCAACACAAGATATAGCATCGGAATAAGCGAACGTGTACCCCTTTCTCCGACCAGGCCGCTCATCTCCACAATTCTACCGGTTTCTGCGACCGGTGCCGTGTAAATACCAAATCGAATGAAAATATGAAATACAAACATAACCAGCAACAAAACAACGCAGAATTTCAAAAATCCCTTAACACGGGAATAATCTATGAAGTATCTAAGTGCAAAGATGCCGGCTGCGGCAAAATGAACTACCCTCGAATGTGTCAGAGCGTCACGAGGGAATAAAAGCATACCCTGCACAAGGGATAAGGCACTTAACAAAACCAGGATGATTATGCTCTTTTTAATCATACCGGATCCAAACTGTTTCTCTCGATGCACGAAAAGTGTTGCAAATAGTGTCAGCCAGGCCAGGAAATCCGCCGGTGCCCAGGTCAAAGGCAGGCCGAGATTACCGGCCCGATTGATGTAACCGGCAAGAATACTATTAAACGTAGCAGCGATTAGAAATATGTAAAAGACCCACTTAGGCTTCAGGACAACCAGAGGCACACAAAATGCGATGGTTATAACGCATAATACTGCAATTAATGTAGCCATAGGGTTACCTTTATGTAAACGTCCGAATAAACCTCAAGCCTAAAAAATACACTAAACCCATATCGGAAATAAAAGGCTGTCGTTACAGGTCAAAAAGCATGAATTCCCTGGATTTTTCCTACTGTACTCCTGTTTTTTCACGCCCTGCTCATGATTTTGTCATCGATTGTTCAACCAGATGAAAGAAAGCCATCAATCATCCGCTTAAAATCTTTCCTGACCTGTTCATACATTTTAGAGGCCACTTCCTGCTGCTTTTGACTGATTTGGTCCAGGTTATTATTAATCTGCTCGAATATTCTTACCAGCTTCTCGGCATTTAGCTGCTCATCGATAATGCAGCAATCTTCGAGTCTGAATTGAGTCATGAAGTCTTCCGTCTTTTTGTGGTATGCAACTGCGAGCAAAGGCGTTGCCGCCACTAAAGAAAATATCTGCGAGTGGGTTTTGTGTCCCACAAACACTTTGCATTGTGAGATTGCATTAATATGGTCAACGGTTCCCGGAAAACCTTCCACAATCTCGCAGTTCTGTTTTTTGTGAACCTTTTCAATAATATCCTCGATGCAGGGCCGATCCGCTCCCTGGGTTTCCATCGGGAAGAAGCGTACTTTGTAGCCACGGTTCTCAATAGCGTGGTCAATTAACGCGGCGAAGGTTTGGATATAATGCTCCCATGCCGGGGGAGTTTGTTTATTTCCCGTCCAAACAGAAACTCCCATCACGTTCGGCCGGTTGCCGGGCTGGATACGAGATTTAACAACGTCATACAACCCGAAAACGGATTCGGGCGTTTTCGATACATGCTCCAGAGACACTCCAAGTTTTTGTATTTCCTGTTCCGAAGCTTCATCGCGGATAAATATTTGCTCGGTGCCCGAGAGGATTTTCTGAATCATTGGTTCGCTCGCCGGTGACTTGAAATCGAACGTACCGACAGACTGTGACCAGAGCAGAAGTGGTTTGCCATAAAGTAAAGCCACCGCCATATCAAATATTTGCGGTGTTTTGATGCTGCCGGCGATTATAGTTGTTAAATGATGCCCGCCTGTGCTGATGACAAGATCGGCCTTTTCAACAGCTTCTAAAAACTTCATATTAATAAGCAATCGCAAATACCACGGACGTTTGCCTGCAATCAGGGCATTACGAACTAATGAGAAATGAATCCACCGATGCAGTTTCACCTTCCAGAATAAATGGAATACTTTGCCGATAAAACTCACATTTTTTTTACGAGAAATATCCCATCCCCATGGAATCACCTTCACGACCATATCCGGAAAATCCGGTCTATCCTGCCAATACTCCGGATTACTCGCCGATACCGTGACCTGACCAACGCCGTTTGCCTTCAGCTCCCTAAGCACGAAGTACAGTACGGCTCTGTCACCTTTATTGGTAGAGCATTGATTAATAACAAGGACTTTCATACAACATTTTCCCTTCCACGGACAAAACGCTTTCTGAATATATCAAGCAACTCTGCCGCTTCGGACCGTAAGGAAATAAATGTGAAACTTATTAATACAATCAATCCGGACACTAAAAACAGTATCATCCAGTGAATACGGTCTTTCGGCACCACGCTATTTAACACCCACAACGCCCCGATTGAAACTAAAGTCGCAACCACCGGTCCAAGCAAACTGCCTCTGAAGTACTCATAAGGATTTATTGCAGATTTATACATACCATAAAAAGGCAACCAAAATCCCATATAAGCCCATAAGGCAACCACAAGTGCTATCGCCGGTGCCATAGGAATGGAAACAAAACCTCGTAAAAGAAATAGCTCCACTACAATAGCACCAACTGCAGCCGTTATCGCCGCTATGGTTAAACTTCGCAGATGGCCCATACCAACCAGTGACGGAAGCCATATTCCGAAGAATCCGCGGGCGACTTCGGATATTATTAATACTCGCATAACCAGAATCATTTCCGGCACAATAGCGTCTTTGAGCCAAAAAACAAAAATTTCCTTTGCGAAAATAAAAAGCAGGATAACCATAACACAAGTCAGGACACAGCTAATGTGAGTTCCTTTCCTGACAACTGCTTTCATTTTTTCGATATGCCCACCTGCATAAAGACTCGTTACAACGGGAAGAAAAACATTTTGCGCCCCCGCCAATAGACCCCTGATAAAGTTCGGAATCCGTGTGGCAATATCGTACACGGCAACATCCTGTGCGCTGCCGACCCTACCAACCAATAACGCCAGGGTACTCAACATGAAAATCATACTACCCGAACGTCCGGTCGCATGACCTGTGTACCGAAAAAGCTCCCGAATTGTTTCCTTTCTAACATCCCGTACATTGATTTTAAAACCCGGAATCGACTTACGGGAAACGATAATCATCAATATCAGGGATATTACCGCTGCAATCCCGAACGCCAATTGCACAGCAATGATACTCTTCCAGACGAAAAGTATCCCGATAGTTAAGATTCCCCGAAGCAGATTAGATGTAATAGAAACCGCGTTAACACGTGTGTCGAATTGATAGCCCCTCAAAGAACCGCTAAAAGTTGCTTCAAACATCCTTAAAGCCAGCGTAGCGCCGACCAATATACAGGTAATCTGTGCCTCCCCGGCCAATTCATCGGTAATAGCTGTGAATATATCGGAAATAAAAAACGATAAAATAACTGCCGCTGCTATAGTCATTACCGCCAAAGATAACAAAATTACGAAAGAAGCCGATACGAACCGACTTAACTGCTCACTATCATCACGATAAAAAGCCACGAATCGATTCGTTGATAATGAAAATGCACTCTCAAAAATCATCGGATAACGCAAACCGGATGACAGTAATGCCCAGACCCCGAAGCTCTCAACACCAAGATTGCGCAGGATAATCCGAACCAGCACAATCACGACCGCCGCATTTATAAACATGCCGGCCCAGTTCGAGCTTGCATTCATTAAGACTTTCTTTCGAAGTGACATAGTAAATCCAGAAACTTCTATTGACACACCTTTAATTCCACGTACTCAGGCATAAACATCTACCGGGCATTTTCCAGCCAGTTTTCGGCAAATAAAATAAGGTCCAACACATCAACAAACCCATCGGTACTGTTAATGATATCACAGTCAGGATTCCATTGAGTATCGCCTGAGCTGGTCAACCATGCCGATGCGAATACAGCAAGGTCTGAAAAATCGATATCCCCGTCGGAATCGAAGTCACCCGGACATACACCGAGCTCAAAAATATACGCAGCCCCGGAGTCGAGTCCGTTCTTATCGTCCCAGTCCGCCCCAACTAATACCAGCCGACCCGCCACTGCTACAGACCAGCCGAAGTGGTCACCGTATGCGGCATCGGAACAAGCGAGTCTGGATTTCGGTTCCCACTCCAAACCATTAAAACCAAAAACATAAGCAAAGCCAGGTCCATCCGTGGTCCCCCAGTGCCCATCAGGAGCTCCGACCACTATAGTATCGCCAGAGACATCTACAGCCCAGCCAAATTGATCTCGACAGTCGCCATCAGGAAACCGAAGTTTGGCCTGCTCAATCCAGCTTGTACCATCAAAGCCGAAGACATACGCCGAGCCGGAATTACAATACAGATTATTCGGTTCTGCATTATCGTCACCATATGCACCGATTACAGCCGTGTCACCGGAGATTGCTACATGATGACCAAAGTGGTCGCCATGTGCTGTATCCGAGGCGATGAGTTTTTGCTCTTCGTTCCATTGGTCCCCATCGAAGGCAAAAACATATACCGAACCGGCTGTGTAGCCGGTGGTATCTTTTCCGGGCGCTCCAATTAATGCAGTATTACCGTCATCGGAAATTGCCACGCCGTTTGCGAATGTGGCAAGTTCTACGCCGTCTGAAGCCAGCAGTTTCGCTTGCTGAACCCAGTCGAAGTCGTCAAAACGGAATATATAGGCTGCACCGGATTTGAAGCCGTTATCATTTGCCTTGCACGCCCCTATCAAAACGGTGTTACTGTCGGCGGATATTGCCACATCAAAACCAAACTCCTCCCAGTAGTAGCCGATGTCATCAGCCAGCAACTTTGCCTGTTCAATCCAGTTCGTTCCATCGTAATTGAAGACATACGCCGAGCCGGTCCAGTCACCGGCATCTTTGTCACCGTTGGCTCCGATCACGATAGTGTTTTCGGAGATTGCCACGGACCAGCCGAACCAGTCGTCCTCCTGGCCGTCAGAGGCAAGTAGCTTGGCTTCCTGTATCCAGTTGGCGTCGTCGAGACGATACACATACACTGAACCGGAATTCGAGCCTTTATCATCATCACGGTATGCCCCAACCACCATTCTGCCATCAGATATATCCACCGCATAACCGAAATTGTCACCTTCGGCGGTGTCACTACCGATAAGCCCGGCCGATTCACTCATTCGGCACTGTGCCATAGCGGGACTCAATCCGATAGAATATGCCGTAATGATGGAAGTGATAATAAAGCCAAGAATAAAATTGTAGTCAAGCCTCATAAGAATCAATTCACTTCGGTTGTTAATTTTAATAATGTATCCGACAGAATTTCCCGAGCATCATAAACAACGTCACTGTCGTTCTGGTTACCTAAAACTCTATTTACCTGACGATCGAGAACCTGTTGTGCTGTTTTCGCTGCTTTCGGATTTTTTGTCCGTACTTGAACAATCTCCTGCTGCAATTCAAAAAGATACTGATAATCTTCAACTCCCTCTCGCCATGCTTCCCAACGCCTCGAAGGAACGATATTTTCTCCGAGTTCAGGCACGGGACTGGCCTTGGCTCCATAAACAATTCCGGAAAAACCATGCGGCCTGATAGTATCATCCCATGGAACCGCACCGGGCTCAAAATTAAGCCCGTAATAGTAAATCCAGAAGCCCGCTCCCCTCTGGCCTCGCTTAAACGCACGCCACGGCAATAAACGATAATACGAATAAGGTTCCTTGGACTTCATAGGCCTTAAACACTCATAAGTCCAGAGTTCCTTTCCGAAGTTCTTAATAGTCCTAAACCAATCAGGATAACGAATACAGTGACTGTCCTGAAGGCACCATACATCGATCAGCTCACGGAACCGCTTAAATTCTTTCGGGCCTTTGCCAAAGGAGTTCGCATACAATCTGATCTTCGGATCTATCTCTTTCACCAGCTTTGCAAGATCGTAATAGTCATCGGCAATTGCTTCGTCATACGGATATAAAACAAACCTGTCATAATCCACACCTCGGCCTTTCAAATGCCTGACCAAATCCTTCAACCATGACGAAAAAACCGCCTTCCAGGCCGGTGTCATCCATTCCACGTTCCCGAATCGACCAAAATCTTTTTCTGCAATACTAAAATTCAATCCAACTAAAAACGTATCGGCATATTTATGCTGCAAAAGGACTTCGTCTAACCTTGTATAATCCGGTTTCCTCACCACGCCCGGCGGATCAGAAAAAAACCTCAGAAAAGGTAAATCCTGTGCGGGGATAACATAAACATTTGTATGATGACTGCGAAGGTCCTCGGCCATCTCGACTGCTGAAGCAACCTGATAATATGACCAGTTACACGTCTTCAGAGCTACTTTATCAGGGAATCGGTTTTTGTGAACTTTTAAGACTATCGGGATAGTTTCCGCCGGAAACGTTTTGCCTTCTGTTGTTGCCGAAACAGTAATGTTGCCCTTATATTTACCGGATGACAATTGCGGATTGAATATCGTCAACCATATTTGTGTCAGGTCACCAGGCCCCAAATTAAATGGACGTTCCTTTTGCAAAACAAGAGCATCGGCTATCGAACCAATCTGGCTACCTTTTACATATATTGACCTTCTGATTGTGAACGTTTTATCGCTTCCGATTTCTTGCCCGTCAGAACCAAACAGGGCGGAAACAGACACAGTCATTTTCATCGTTTCATCGGAGCAATTAATAATATTAAGTGCTGCCGATTCGTATTCCCTCTGCCACATTTGCACACTGATTTGCCCCGTGCTTTCACGTAGGAACACTTCCTTCTCAAACAAAACCTCCATGGGATTTGCCGGCAGGCACATGAATGGCTTTTTATACACTACCTGATAAATTCCGGCCCGAATCTTACCCATCTTCCTTTTTACATCCAGAACCTCATTGGTTGAAAATACCCTATCAGTTGGAAAGCTAATTTTCTGCGAAGGTATTTCCAACTTAGAAAGGTTCGACATTTGCGTTTGCCCTAAAAACTGCAACCGGGTCTCTTTAACAGCTTTCGAAGTAATGGCAATGCTTTCCTGCAACTGTAAATAATCATCAATCCTTCTTAATAATTCCCCGTACGTCGTAAATACTTCAAGATTATCCCGGAGCTTATAATTTCCCAAAGCAGCAAGAGGCTCACCAAATACATCAACTTCATCCATAAAAAGAGTCAAGCCCTTCGGCCTTACTGCCAGCTTGACATACCGTCCCGCTGCATTGATATTCTTGACACTTAACTTACGGGGAACGCCTCGATAGCTAATACCTCGTATGTTTGCTAATTCTTCATTACTTACCAATCCGGCAAATTTATACTGCCGACCGTCATCGCTTAACAGCACGGCTGCAAACTCGGGAAATTCAACAGAGGCAACATTTCCACCTACCGTGTGTATCCTAACTTCATCAACTATAAATTTTTGACCAAGGTCAACAACTACTTCAACAACTGGTTCGGGTGTGCGCCAGCCCACAGTGCTTTTATTCGTCCATTGACTGCCGTAGCTTCTTCCATCGGTAAGTTGGACCGTATCCGAACCGTCCGTGCATAAAGAGTAATTCGGCTTAGGCGAAAAAGTATAGCTCTTGTGCAATGCCAGATTTTCCAGCGCATTAATTGACCCACAATTACACAAAAACAAAAACAGAACGAGAATCCGTTTTGACATGATCGCTATGAGTTACGCTGGTTTATGCTTTATATACCAGTCTATTGTTGCTTTAAGACCTTCGTCAAAGTCGGTTTTAGCTTCGAAGCCGAAGTATTTTTTCGCCTTTGAGACATCCAGCCGACGTCTCGGTTGACCATCCGGTTTGGAAGTGTCCCAGCTAATTTCACCGGTAAAGCCGGTAAACTTGACAATCTTCTCGGTAAGGTCCTTGATTGTTATTTCAAAACCGGCGCCGATATTGACCGGTTCGGAGCCATTGTAATGTTCGGTAGCCAAAAGAATCCCTTCGGCGGCATCGGCGACATAAATAAACTCGCGCGAAGCACTACCCGTCCCCCAGCAGTCAATATGGTCCGCTCCGCTTTCAATTGCATCGACGCATTTCTTTATCAACGCAGGTATTACGTGACTGCCGGCAGGATTGAAATTGTCACCGGGTCCGTACAGGTTTACAGGAAGCAGAAATATCGAATTAAAACCGTATTCGGTCCGGTAAGACTGAGATTGGACCAGCAGCATTTTCTTAGCCAGACCATACGGTGCGTTAGTCTCCTCCGGGTAGCCGTCCCAAATGTTCTCTTCCTTGAATGGCACGGGCGTAAATTTCGGATATGCACAAACCGTTCCAATCGCCACGAA
>CAZMWN010000068.1:0-13811 GCA_964569935.1 uncultured Pirellulales bacterium | reverse complement strand
TCAATAGCCAGGAAATTCCTCTTGAACAGATATTTCAGGAAACGGTCTATCTTATCCGTGATGCTTATCGGTATCCTAATAGTATATGTGTGAGACTTAATTTTGATGGATTACGCTATAAAACAGATAATTTTATAAAGAGTGAATTGAGTCAATGTACACAGATCAAAGCGCACGAAGAAAATGTAGGTTTAATCGAGGTTTACCATCTTGGAGGCAAGGCTGAAAACAGAGAAGATCCTTTCCTTAAAGAAGAAAATGATATGTTAAGCGCAGTTGCTGAGTGGCTCGGTAGTATCGCAGAACGCAAAAAGGCTGAAGAAAAGCTGCGTCTATTCCGAAACCTCATAGAGCGGTCGAACGACTGCATCTTTGCCGTAGAGCCTAAATGGGGTCGCTTTTTGGACGCAAACAACAGGGCATGTGACAGCCTTGGTTATACTCCAAAAGAATTTCTCAGTACAGTCACAATGAAGAATATAGAGGAATCTATACCGGATGATTCTGCCTGGAAAAAACAAATACAAGAACTCAGGTACAAGGGTGATATCGTCAAAGAAGGCAGATACAGGCGTAAAGATGGTACGAAGTTCTTCGTGGAAACAAGCCTAAAGTTAGTAAATCAAGATAAACAGGAATATATTATAGCAATTGCACGCGACATTACCGAGCGCAAGCGAGCAGAAGCTAACCTTAAGGCTGCTCAGGAAAAATTGCTCGAGACAGCTCGTAATGTTGGCATGGCTGAAGTGGCAACCGGTGTGCTGCACAACGTCGGTAATGTTCTAAATAGTGTTAGTGTAACTGCCGAATCACTCCAGAAAAGGATCCGACATTCGAAAATCTCCTATCTTGGTGACGTAGTGCACTTGTTTGAAGAGCACTCAAATGAGCTGGGAACTTTTATAACAAAAGAGGAACGAGGTAAGAAGCTACCTGAATTTCTGGCAAATTTATCACAAGAGTTGATTGATGAACAAGAACGCTGCCTTGAGGCGTTGGAAGCTCTGACCAAACATGTTCAGCATGTGGCCGACATAATCCAGCTCCAGCAATCATATAGTAAAACGAAAGGTCTGATCGAGCCAACCTCTATAGCGGAACTCGTCGAAGATGCTATTCAGATAAATGCCGAGGCACTATCGAGAAATAATGTGGAAGTCCAGCGAGAAATAATGAACATGCCGGACATTTTACTCGATCGCCATAAAGTTCTGCAGATTCTAACAAACTTGATCAGCAATGCAATATACGCGCTGTCTAAAAGCAATAATAGCGAAAAGATACTTACGATACGTGTAAAAGAGCCAGAAAATGATTATCTCCAGATCGATGTCTGCGATAACGGCATGGGTATTTCAAAAGAGGATATGACACGTATATTCGAACATGGTTTCACAACCAAGGAAAAGGGACATGGATTCGGACTGCACAGCACTGCTCTGTCAGTGAATGAATTGAACGGTTCAATAAAAGCTCACAGTGAGGGAATCGGCAACGGCGCCGTATTTGCCGTTAAATTACCATTTAAGACACAGGAGGCTACAACATGAACGACGCGGAAATAGAGATAGTTCATCGAATTTTAGTGGTTGACGACAATCCTAATATTCACAAGGACTTCCAAACAATTCTCCTTGAAGAGCATGAGAGCACAAACCTGGACGCACTCAGGGATGAGGTTTTCGGTAACACAACAAGTGAATCCCAGACTAAAATTGTTTTTGAGCTTGACTTCGCTTCTCAGGGAAAAGAGGGTTGTGAGAAAGTAAAACAGGCCTGTTCCGAAAACCGTCCATACGAACTGGCCTTTGTTGATATGCGCATGCCTCCGGGATGGGATGGTCTTAAAACAATCGAGCATATTTGGCAAATTGATCCGAAGGTTCAAGTTGTCATCTGCACAGCATATTCAGACTATTCCTGGGGAGATATAACCGAGCGGCTCGGGAAATCAGAAAACCTTTTGATTCTGAAAAAACCCTTCGACAGCACCGAGGTGGCACAACTTGCTGCAGCCCTCACAGAAAAATGGAACTTGGCCAGACAGGCATCAATGAAGATGGAACAATTAGAGCAAATGGTGAAAGAGCGAACTGATGAGCTCAAAGAGACAAATAATCAGTTAAAACAGGAGATTGCCGAACGAGAACAGGCTGAGCTGAGGCTGGCTGAACTGCTCAAAAAAGTGGATAACGTTAATGCAGAATTAAAGGATTTTGCCTCTATAGTCTCGCACGATTTGAAAGCGCCGCTACGCGGTATTAAGGTCTTGGCAAGCTGGATATTAGATGATTGTGGGGACAAGTTTGATGAGAAAGCCAATGAGCAGATGAACTTGCTTTTAAGCCGGGTAGAGCGGATGTACAACCTGATTGACGGTGTCCTTCAATATTCAAGAGCTAGCCGAGAAGAAGAAGGGGAAGGACTGGTTCAGGTCAATCTGGAGCAGTTTGTCCCGGAAATGATTGATATGATCGCTCCGCCGGAAAACATTAAAGTAACCGTCGAAAGTAAACTGCCTTTGATTCAGTGTCAGGAAACACACATGATGCAACTATTCCAGAACTTGCTGAGCAATGCCATAAAATATATGGACAAGCCAGAGGGATTGATAAAGATAGATTGTGTGGAAGAGGAGAATTTCTGGAAATTCAGTATGGCTGATAATGGACCCGGCATCGAAGAAAAACACTTCGAAAGAATTTTCAAAATGTTCCAGGTCATCTCGGTCAAAGAAGAGTCTGAGGGTACTGGAGTAGGGCTTACGGTGGTAAAAAAGATAGTAGAGTTATATGGTGGTAAAATCTGGGTCGAATCCAAAGTAGGCCAGGGAAGCACATTTTTTTTCACTTTGCCAAAACAAGAACAGGAGATAATAAATGAAAACCTCCAAACCAATATTGCTTGTTGAAGATGATGAAGTAGATAAGATGACCATTGAACGTGTGTTTACGGACCTGAAAGTCAACATTCAATTGGTTCCGACACATGATGGCGAGGAAGCACTTGACTACCTCAGAAGCCGGAACCATAAAAAACCATGCTTTATCCTTTTGGACTGGAATATGCCAAAAATGAACGGTGCTGAATTTCTAACAATAATAAAAGCAGATGATAGATTGAAGAAGATACCGGTTGTAATCCATTCTACTTCCAGCACACGAGAGGATATCAACAAAAGCTTTGAGCTTGGCGCCGCCGGTTATATGGTCAAGTCCCAGGATTATCAGAAATCCATGAACACAATCAGAACAATCGACCAGTACTGGACCCTTTGTGAGCAACCACCAAACGGAGAGTAACAATATGGAAAATACAAGGTACAAAGTCTTACTTATCGAAGATAACCAGATAGAACAACGGATGTTTCAACGATTTATCGAGAACCACGATCTTCCATATGATTGTCTTATTGCCGGATCCGTTTCAGATGCTCGGCTTACATTAAATTCCGAAAGGTTCGATATCGTTATCACCGACCATGAACTTGGGGATGGTACCGCATTCGATATACTTGATTCGGCCAAGGATACTCCAGTCATAGTCGTGACCGGCGCCGGCGATGAGGAAACAGCGGTCAAGGCATGGAAGGCCGGTGCTTATGATTATTTAGTAAAAGATGTAAATCAAAGCTATCTTAAGGCGATTCCAAAAACTGTGGAAAACGCCATAAACCATAAAATGGTGGAAAAGAAACTCCAACTGCTCTCAGGCGCTGTTATGAGCACCGAAGACAGTGTCTATATTACCGACATGAAGGGCACAATTATCTTCGTGAATAAGGCTTTCTGTAAAACTTATGGATACACTGAGGAAGAGGTCATCGGAAAAAACAGCGGCGTTCTCTGGATACAAAAAAACCAGGGTGAAAATACCAGAAGCGTCTTTCAAACCCGCTCTTTTGGAAGCGGCTGGGAAGTTGGATTTTACCACAGACGAAAGGACGACAGCATATTTCCAATTTCTCTTTCGAGATCCACCATTAAAGATTCCAACAGAAATGATGTTGCGATTGTAGGTGTTTCTCGTGACATTTCAGAACGGATACTCATAGAGGATGAACTGAGGACAACAAGTCTGAAATTTAAGAAGAGAAATCAACTGCACAATGAGATGGCCATTATGGTCGCAGAGACCTTGCAGAGACTGTTGGCAGATGGAAATATAAGTAGAGCAACGACGGTTATTTGTGATTACCTTGATATTATGAAGTTCAACACCGATAAAATAGAACTCCAGCGTACGCACTTTAACTTTGCTGTGTTAGTGTCACAAGTCGTAGAGGCTCTTTCGCCACATGCTGCTGAAAAAAATATCGAGCTTCAAAGCTCTAAGCCGGACTCCGATCTCGTGGTCAATGCCGACTACGACAGGATGGCACAGGTCTTGAGTAACCTTCTTCACAGGGCTATCAAGTGCTCTCCCACAAATGGGAGTATCAATGTGCAAGTTAAAGACAATAGCAATGAACTCGTAGTGGAGATACACGACGGCGGATTATCTCTCGGAATCGATGAGATACACAGGATGGTTAATAACTCTGGCTGGATAAAAGAGCAGTTCCATGTTGGCCAGGAAGACCTGGCACTGGGTCTGAGGATCGCGAAAGACCTGGTGGAAATGCACGGCGGACGTATATGGACTGAAAACGTAAAGACAGGAAGAGGAAATGTTTTCTGCTTTTCCATACCAAAGTCAGGTTCTCGTAAAAAAGCATCCATAGAGATTAGCTCAGAAAATATAAACTAATCCGTTCGAATTGAAACTCACAAACAAACTGGGAAGTATAAAAATGACGATAAGAAAAAAACTAAGTATGGGAATTGGTATTCTTCTAATCCTTTTTCTGGCATTGGGTACCATAACTTCATTTCAAACCGGACAAATAGGTGATAACCTGACAGAGATTATCCAGGGAAAGGAATTAGGAAAACAGATTGCCGTTCTTCACCAACAGTATAAAGCTTTGGACGAGACATTTACGAACAAACAAGATAGTCAGAAAGCTTTATACGCCGCGACTGTCAAGAACTTTGAGAAAATACCTGAGATTATTAATCAAAAGTTATGCGCTGGGATAGATTTGAATGGGCAGGATGGATACGATAAAATGCTCGGAACATCAAAGATTGAGGCCAGCATCTCTCTGATTGCTACCTGGCTGGGGATTCACCTGCAGAGTCCAGACAAGGATTACAAAAAACTTATCTTTGATAATATTGCTGTCGTGGAAGATGAGCTTAAAAGGTTTAATAACTTCCATCTAACTAAAGAGGAACGAGAAGGTGTTACAGAGCTTCAAACTGTATTAAGTCAGATAATACCAAATATCAAAGAGATTCTTGTCGTAAACGACTACCTTCAGACGAATGCTAACGAGCATAAAAGTAAGAGGACACAAATAGACGAGATTCTGGACGAAGAATTCGAAATATTCACTCGTACGGATCTCGAACATGCAAAAAAAACAGGTCAAAAAATGGTTCAGACCGCCGTCACAGTAACGCTAATTCTGGTTCTGACCGGATTTATCGATGTCTTTGTTTTCAGTGCTGCTATTACTAACACTATTACCACACCAATAACAAAACTGAAAAACGCCATAATTGAAATTGGCAAAGGTAATTTTGACACAAAAATAGAATTTGAATCAGAAGACGAAATCGGAGAATTAGCCGACTATTTTAATAAGATGACCGAGGATCTGAAGGAAACAACCATATCAGTAGCCGAACTTAATAAAGAAATCTCCATGCGTAAGGAAGCCCAGGACTCGCTACAGAAGGCTCGCAATGACCTTGAGCAACGAGTTGAACAGCGCACAGCAGAATTGGCACAAGCCAACAAAGAATTAGAGTTGGAAGTAGTAGAGCGCAAACGCGCCGAGGAAGAGTTGGAAAAGCTCAACAAAGGCCTGGATTCAGCCGTTAGGGAATTGAGCCGGTCGAACAAGGAGCTTCAGGAGTTCGCCTATATAGCAGCTCATGACTTAAAAGCACCACTCCGAGCAATCGGGACCCTTACCGATTGGATATCAACAGATTGTGCTGACAACTTCGACGAGCAAGGTAAAAAGCAGGTTAGAATGCTAATTGATAAAGTAAAGCAAATGAGCGCTTTAATCGATGGTATTCTGAAATACTCCGGAGCAGGCAACACTGAGCAAGGACAGCAGGAAGTCGATTTAAATACTTTACTCTCAGAAATAATCAATGAAATTGGTCCGTCGGAAAATATTGAAATAAGAATAGATAATGAACTCCCTATTCTCAGGTGTGAAAAAACTCACATCGATCAGATTTTTCAGAACCTGCTCACCAATGCCATAAAATTTATGGATAAGCCCAGTGGCCAAATCATAATCGGCAGCATACAGCAGGATGATATTTGGAAATTCAGTATAACTGATAACGGACCTGGTATCGATCAAAAACACTTCGATAGGATTTTTAAGATGTTCCAAATCCTTTCGCCACAGGATAAAAGCGAAAGCACAGGTATCGGACTTGCAATCGTGAAAAAGATTGTTGAATTGAACGACGGCAAAGTATGGGTGGAATCTGAACCCGGCAAAGGAAGTACTTTCTTCTTCACGCTGCCAAAACAAGAGTGCCTCTGTAACGTATAGAAAATTAATTCCAATAATCCATGGAGGTACTTTTGGGCATACTACTCTAACCATCGATGGGGCTGGATGTAGTATGTTGTTTGTTAGGCTTACGGATGCGACTTAATTACCAGGTTCATTATTCCATTAACCTATTCTCGTATCAACAATTCACATCGCAAAGATAAGTTCTTATGGGACCGTTAGCAGGTAACCTGAGGGTAATCTCATGAGAATCACTTAAGGATGCAACTCGAATCCACGTTCGATTTAGGTATTGAATTGTCCGGACTATTCCCTTTGTTTTATTTTACATTTAAACCACGAGATCGAAGATATTCCTTCAGTTCAGGTATATCGATGATATGAAAATGGAATACAGAAGCGGCAAGCAAAATGCTCGCACCGGCTTCGACCGCATCGTAGAAATGCTCCATCTTACCGGCCCCGCCTGATGCTACAATCTGAGCCGAACAAGCATCTGCCATTGATTTAATAATAGGAAGGTCGTAACCTGTCTGGGCACCGTCACCGGCTTTGCTGGTTGGCAATATAACCGGTACACCGAATCCGTCTACTTTCCTGGCCCATTCTATGGCATCGGAGCCGGTAGCGGTTCGACCGCCGTCGATGTACACTTCATAGCCGGATGGCAGAGATTTATTTATATCCACATCTATTGCCACGGTGACCTTTTCCGGGCCGAATTCATTCACCATTTCCTTTATAATCTCCGACTTTCGAAAAGCAGCGCTGCTTGTCGATATTTTATCTGCACCGGCTTCCAATACCGCCGCTGCCGAAGCGACGTCACTGATCCCGCCTCCAACGGTGAATGGAACAGTCGCAGCCTCGGCGACTTTTTTGACCACTTCAAGCATAGTTGGTCGATTCTCAACAGTTGCCGTTATATCCAAAAGGGCGAGTTCATCGGCACCGGCCCGGCAGTAAGCCTTCGCACATTCGACCGGGTCACCCGCGTCACAAATATCGACAAAATGAACTCCTTTAACCACCCGGCCATTTTGCATATCCAGACAAGGCATTATCTTGATTTGTTTACTCATTTTCGTTTGTCCCTTCTCTAAAAATTATAATGTTCCACCAGAACCGAATTTGTTAAATCGCTTGTGATTATAACTTCCAGAGACATGAATGCAAGTTCCTTCAATCGGCCATTTTTTTTGATGATTTCAGATCGTTATGCGTATAATATATTAGTGTCAATCGAGTCGGAGTTGTTCTGGGTAACCACAACATTTATCTTTGCTTAGACTTGCTCTGCACAAGTAGGAAAATCTGCCCATTTTATTAGTTACATGTAAAGTTTAAGAAGAAATGACTAAATAAGTACATTCAGCTATATACACACACGCATAAGACATCTTATATGATAGTTGCAACTGATGTATCTCAGTGCCAGTGGCCCGGTCTCCAGCCCCAGCAACGCCCCTTTCGCCTTGTACGAGGCGGCACCCATTCTGCACCTCTGCGTTCCGGCTTTGCCCAGTGACCTTCAATCCAGATCCATGTTCCTAAACGCACAACATGGTGCCCGTCAATCCAGATATGAACACGGCTCGGCCGGGGGGGACGTGTCACAATAACCACCTCAGGCGGAGATGGAGGAGCAATATCGATTTCAATCTCATCAAACACATGAGGTTCTCCACAGACTACCACACAACCGGGTTCACAAACAACCATCACAAAGCACAGAAGACATAAAAGATACCTCAAAGAATTCATAGCTTATTGCTCCTATACAAAATTACGTCCAACTGTTTGATTTCTATTAATCTTACCCGGTACGCTGCTGCTTCTACTTTGTAAAAATTTTACTACCATAGTCCCAATCATGCAATTTTTTTTATTCCCAACTATATCTTCCAGCCTACCATCCGATTAAAGGCACTTTATACCCAACGAGTCACAATATTTTTTAATTTGCATTGTGAAATTGTATGTTTTTGTGCGTATTTAATTATAAAGCAGGATGTTTTTCCAAGATAAGTTGCGAATCATTTGCGAACGGATTATAATCGCTGCCGTTTGCATAGTGTTTCAGGGGACATTATATAAGGAAATGTTAGAGGGATAGAAAATGCAACCTCTGATTATTGTTGTCTTCATTGCGATCTTTATCGGTATCGGTATTCTCAGCTATATCGGTGCCATGAAACGCCGGCAGGCTATGATGGCCCTGGCAGCCAGGCTTGGTCTTCGTTTCGCTCCGGGCAAGGATAGAGATATGGCCCGGCGTTATCGCTTTTTAGATAAACTCCGTCACGGAAGGGATTGCTATGCCTTCAATACTCTCAGCGGTAGCTATCAGGACCATGATGTCACGGCATTCGACTACCATTATAAAACCGGTTCTGGAAAGGACACCCACCACCACTATCTCTCCTTTTTCCTCCTGCACATAACGGCTTCGTTCCCAGAGCTGGTTATAGGTAAAGAGGGACTATTATCGAAAATCGGCCAGGCACTCGGTTATGACGACATCGATTTCGAATCGCATGAATTTTCCCGTAAATTCTGTGTCCGTTCAAAGGACAAGAAGTTTGCATATGATGTGTGTAATGCACGCATGATTGAATACCTATTGTCGAATGATGACCTCAGCATTGAGATTGAGGACAACATACTGGCAATTTCGTTCAACCACAGGTTGTCACCTGAAGATATCGAACCGAATCTGAATCGACTCATTGCAGTCAGGTCGCTGCTGCCGGATTACCTGTTTTCCCGGAGGTGATTATTATGGAAGTGCTTATATTCGTCGGTATTATCATCTTGCTGCCACTTGTTTATGTTATCCTCACCTACAACACTTTAGTGGCTTTGCGAAACCACATCCGCGACTCGTGGAGCAATATCGATACGGAACTAAAACGCCGATACGAACTGATTCCGAATCTGGTAGCTACGGTCAAGGGGTACGCTGCACATGAGAAGGAGATTTTCGAGCGAGTGACTCAACTGCGTGCCCGGTGCATGGACCAGCAGGGAGCCGCTCACGAGCAGGCCGTGAGCGAAAACGAGCTTGTCGGGGCCCTAAAAAAACTTCTGGCCGTTGTGGAAAACTACCCTCAACTCAAAGCAGACCAGCATTTTCTGGAACTTCAGCGGGAGCTTGTTAATACCGAAGACCGAATCCAGGCCGCACGCCGGTTCTTTAACGGCAATGTCAGGGATTATCGAAACAAGTGTGAAACCTTCCCGAGCAGTGTTATTGCAGGGGCATTCGGCTTTGAGAAGAAGGATTACTTTAACGTGCAATCATCTGTACGAGAAGTGCCGGAAGCGGATTTTAGCTGAATACTATAAGCAAATATCTGTAACCTCGAAAGAGGTTAACAATAAAAAAGGGCCTTTCCGGTCTCACACAGAAAAGGCCCAATAAATAATCTAATACAAGCAATCCTTTTTCCCGGTCTCAACAGTTCTCAGTATTCAAATACAATTAAATTACTGAATATATTGGTCTGCAAGATAGAGAATCTCACCCTCCGACAGCACCCGATTATAAATCCTAATCTCGTCAATCAAGCCGTTGTAAAAACGGCCCGTTTCCTGACTGTTCCTCCCTATATTGACAGGGTACGTACTTGTACCTATAGAACCTGCGTAATCCAGACTATCTACTAATCCGCCGTTAATATATAACCTGACCTGGTTGCCATCGTATGTCCCGGCCACGTGATGCCATTCGCCGTTGAACGAATCGTACACAGGAGAATAGGCCGTATGCCATTCTTCGTTGTCATAAATGAAAAACTCGATGCTATTACTGTCGCTGTGCTTGATGGCATAACTCACATCGCCCTTTGCCACAAAAGGATTATCTTCTCCATTGCCGGAATCACTTGTGTTGACCCAGGCTGTAAGTGTAATCGCTTCGGTTATATCGAAGCTCGCACTATTGCCGCAGTCCACATAATCATCGACACCGTCGAACGCCAATCCCACGCCGGCCACACCTGCGACAAAGCCTGGCTCACCCATTACAGTACCATTGAGACCATTGCCGGAGACGTCCTGTACATTGTTCTCCATGGTATAGTACGCGACCAGACCCGCCTCTGCCGGCTCTGTTGGCACGGGTACCAGCGGCGCCAACCGGTACAGCCGAATATCGTCGATGAACACAATACCCAAGCCGCCGGTCGCACCGGTCCTCTCGAAACCGATGCTAAATGTCGTGACGTTACCGAGATTAACACCAAGAGATGTAAGATCGATATTCCACTGTGTCCATCTGCGTATTGCTAAATTATCGGCGTCACCATCATATATCACCTTCGTGCCGTTAATCTTTACGTACATCTGCTCGGTTACTGCATTGTTCGGATCGCCATAGAACCAAAGCACCAATGTCTGGGCGCCACCTTTGGACCAGTTGGGCCCGATTGCCAAATCATTAGTGCTTACTGTAACCTCTGAATAGCTTGCAGTGCTGTTATCGTACAATAATGGAGTTGATTGTTCACCGCTGCGAACTATACTGGTCTCGACAAAGTGTTCATCACTGGTAAAATCAGGAGCAGGGTAGCCCATTGTCGAGCCGTTTATTGATGGATTCTCAAACCCATCAATCCATGTAAAGAATATCCTTTTGCTGCCTTCTTCGTCGGGATTAAGGTCATTATAGGACTCGAAGTCGTCAACAACAACATACTCCTGCACTACAAAGCTCCATGTATCGCCTTGCCATATTGGAGTGGCCTCGGCGTTATTAACCTCATCGATGCGCCAGTAGTAAGTATTTCCAAGGTCGAGGGACAAAGGGCCGTAGCTGGCCTGGGGCACAGTGACAACAGGAACCGTTCCATCTATCACAGCCTGCTGGTCGGTACTCAGGTACACGTCATGCTCGGTCGCTTCTCTGCCTGCCTTCCAACCGAGATTGACATCAACATTTACTGCGATATCTGTTGCTCCATCCGCCGGGCTTGGCTCTCTTGCACTGACCGGAACACTAAGGAAGCGAACTTCGCTTAGACCGTACTGGTTCAGGAAGCCGTCACTCCAGTTGCTGTTGGCGGTAATTCTGACATATTTTACCGCCACACCACCAAAATCAACTGCGGTATTATAAGCATAATTGTTGGTACCGGGTGCCTGGGCAAATTCGGCGACACTGTCAATCGCCATCCAGTTGCTACCATCTGTCGAATACTCGACTGCAACTTCCTTGATGCCATAACTGTATAGAATAAGCGGGCCGTTATAATTCCATACCAGCATCTGGTGGAGCTTATAAGCTTTATCGAACTCATATTGTATCCAGACCGAACCCGGTTCACCTTCGCTGCTTAGCCACATGCTATCAGTATCAGTTGAGTGTAAGTCATTAACGTCCAGACCGGAACTGTTTATAGTATTTTCAGGTCCGTTTCCTTCTAACCAGCCGGAGGCTGTTGCAGTGATACGCTCAGCAGGAATCGGGTATGCAAAAGGCTCAATCGTAAAACTCCAGACGTCGCCTTTGAATACTGTTGAGTCCGGGGGAGCATTGACTTCATCAATTCGCCAGAAGTAGGTTTCACCTAAATCCAGCCGACCGGCGTTATAACTGTTAGAATCCTGTGCCGGACTTATTAATAGCAGACTGTCTGTACCGGCGTTGTTAACATCATCGAGATTTGTTCCCAGGTACACATCATGCTTATCAGCAAAACTTCCCGGCGTCCAGGAAAGGACCGTATCCCTGGGTACATCTATTTGCTCATCAGTAGGGCTCGGACCAGAAGCATAGACTGCTGAACCTGTCTGGATAAGATCCAAGCGTACATTGTCTATTCCTATCCAAGTATCACCAGAAGTCGAATTAATCAATTCTATACCTATCTGATGACCAATAGAACTCGGTGCATCAGCAGAATCAAACAATAGCATATACTCCTGCATTTCTTCCGTTAAGGTCACTTCATTGCTCGCAGCCTGAACTCTTGCACCATTGTCATCATAATAGAGAACCATCAACAATGTTGTAGCTGCCCATGTTATCCTTGCATCTACTTTCAATTCAAAAACATCTCCCTGAAGGATCGTATAGTCGGTTAATTGCCAGACGGATGGATCAGCACTGTCTAAAAAAGCAGTCCAATCTCCATCCGTTGGTGTATAACCCGTTTCAACACCACTATCAGCGACCGCACCATCGGTGCTCCAACCTGGAACGTTATCAAAGCCCGTTTGCTTTCCCGCGTTCGGCAGCTCAAAGCTGAAATTTTCAACCTCGATTGGTTCCGCCCAGATAACAGCATTAAATAATCCCATAACCAGGATTAATGAGAACAAAAACCTTCTACACATAATTATTCTCCTTTAAATCTATTTGGAAAAGAATAAACGGATATTATTTTTATTTCCTGCTTATGAACACTAATCTGCATTAGATAATGTTCATCGGCCTGACACTATCTCCCAACTCATTAAAGAGACGATGATTTGTTACTTACATGTAAAGCACAAAGATAGTGCTGAAAAAACACCCTACACACGAATACTCCACCACAGGTTTCTCATTGATAAATCGGAGATTGCGGTTGATGCGTACCACGAAATCACCTAATTATAGTTTATCAAATTATCCGCTTCATAACAATCAAAAACTATTTAAGCCCATAGGTTACCGTTACAAGATAAAAATTAGTATAAAACAGGCTCCTAATGGTTTCCCGAACTTATTTAACACAGAACGTTGAAAATTTTTCAACTTTTTTAAAACGATTTTCTACCATATGAAATTTTAAGCCCTTATATCTTATGCACTTATGACCATGCAACAATCCCAATCTGATTTTCCTAAATATCCAATCGCTTAGCTAAAAAACTGCACTTTAAGTGCTGAAAATAAGGATTTGACAAAAAATAAATGAATCTTACGCAGCAGGGTTGGAGTTTTGAGATAAAAGCATATCATTTTCAACTCCTATCTTTAGCCTTCGGCTTCACACCAAGAGTAAAAATTGCCGGATTTGAAAGAGTGTTAGGCAGAATCAGCTCGCCGTCCCGGAATGTCCGTCGATGGGATTATAATATAATTTAAAAACGCAAGTTACAGTTGGTTTGATAAGATTGATGTTATTTGCATTCTGGAATTTCCAATGATAATATGCTATTTTGCACGTCATAAGTCTCAATACGAAAGAGCAGTAATGAATTAAGTTGGGAATTATAGGTATGGATA
>CAZMWN010000067.1:0-13819 GCA_964569935.1 uncultured Pirellulales bacterium | reverse complement strand
CGACAAAGCTCTGAGCACTGCCACGCCGCCGCCGGGTAGAATACCTTCCAAAGCTGCTGCCCGGCAGGCGTGCAGGGCATCTTCCACGCGCGCCTTCTTTTCCTTCATCTCGGCTTCAGTAGCGGCACCAACGTTAATCTGGGCCACGCCGCCGGCTAATTTTGCCAGTCTCTCCTGCAGTTTTTCCTGATCATAATCGCTTGTGGTAATATCGATTTCGTTCTTGATTTGTTCGATTCTGCCCTTGATGGCTTCGATGCTGCCGCCACCTTCGATGATCGTAGTCGTGTCTTTGTCGATGGTAATTCGTTTGGCCCTGCCGAGCTGACGCAGTTCGATATTCTCTAACTGTAGTCCGAGGTCCTCGAAAATCGCCTCTCCGCTGGCCAGGATGGCAATGTCACTTAGCATTGCTTTTCGCCTGTCACCGAATCCGGGCGCTTTGACCGCAGCGACCTGCAGCACGCCGCGCAGCTTATTGACGACCAGCGTCGCCAGAGCCTCGCCTTCGACGTCTTCGGCAATTACCAACAAGGGCCTGCCCTGTTTGGCCACTTTCTCGAGCAGCGGAACAAGGGATTTGACGGAGCTGATTTTCTTTTCATGTATGAGTATATAGGGTTTCTCCAGCACAACACTCATGTTTTCCAGATTGTTGATAAAGTGCGGGCTGAGGTATCCCCTGTCGAACTGCATTCCTTCGACCAGCTCGACCGTTGTTTCCAGTGACTGGCCTTCTTCAACTGTTATAACTCCGTCTTTACCGACCTTGCCCATCGCCTCGGCGAGCTTCTGGCCGATTTCAATATCCTGGTTCGCCGAGCATGTTGCCACCTGCTCGATTTGCTTGGTCGATGTCACCGGCGTGCTCATTTTCTGAAGTTCTTCGACGATTTTCTCGACGGCCTTTTCGATGCCGCGCTTGACCTGCATTGCATTGGCGCCGGCGGTAATATTTTTAAGACCCTCATCGAAGATACTCTCGGCCAGGATTGTTGCTGTTGTTGTCCCGTCACCGGCGACATCCGATGTCTTGGACGCCACTTCCTTGACCATCTGGGCGCCCATGTTTTCGTAGGAATCTTCCAGTTCAATCTCTTTTGCCACCGTTACTCCGTCCTTGGTTACAACCGGCGAACCGAACGATTTTTCCAGAACCACGTTTCTGCCGCACGGCCCGAGTGTGATCTTTACGGCTTCCGCAAGCTTCTTCACACCCTTTTGAACGGCGGCACGTGCGTCAGTTCCAAAAGCTATTTTTTTAGCTGCCATATTTTTCTTTCTCCTAATCTGTAGCTAATTATTGTTTTTACTTTTCGATTACGGCCATGATATCCGATTCACTCATAATCAGATACTCCTTGCCATCAATCTTTACCTCCGTTCCGGCATAGCTTGTGAAAAGCACCATATCACTCTTTTTCACCTGTGGTTTTCTCAGAGTGCCGTCGTCAAGCATCTTGCCTTCGCCCACGCTGACGATTTTGCCTCTTTGTGGTTTTTCTTTAGCGCTGTCCGGCAGGACTATTCCGCCTGCCGTCTTGTTTTCTGCTTCGAGACGCTGAACAAGCACCTTGTCTGCCAATGGTCGTATCTTCATTTTGTCCTTACTCCTTTCAAAAAAGCATTTGTTATTTATTTAATTTGTTGAATAACCAAGTTCTTTTCGGATTCTTGTCAATATCGCGAGCGCTTATGTCATTCCCACTAAATCGAAAGTCCGCATATTGCGGAATGGGAATTTATATTACTTTTTGAATTCATACGTTTCTTTTACGAGACGGTTAGCTGAATATATTGCTTCGATATTTCTTTAAAAACAGCCTGTTTAATTGTTCCTGGAGAATAGACATATCTACAGGTTTATCGATTACGCTGAAAACATCGAGCTCGAGTGCTTTTCCGAGCAGAGATTCACCCACAGTGCTTGTCAACAGTATGCACGGCACAAATGGATAATTCATTCGAATAATCTTGATTACCGCCAGGCCGTTGGATTGTTCCGAGTCCATGTCCACAATTGTAGTGTGAATCCGTTTTCTTTGGATGATATTGACGAAATCAACGGCATTTTCAGCAACGAGCAGGTTGATACCTCGTGGCCTGAATAAAAAGCGCAGAGCGTCGGGCCAGGCCCAGTTCGCCTGGCTGGCTAATACATTGACATCATCGAGTTTTGATAAATTCGAGAACATAACTGTACATTCCTTATCTTTATTGAGATTAGCAAATACCATGCCATATGCTTGGCTTGAGATGTGTATTTGCGTAAGTGTATATTTCAAAGGCAGTTATATGAAAAGGATTATTTTGCCCCGCCTGCCATAATCCCGACTACGTAAATATTCTCTGCCAACCTGACAGACGCAGGTTCAGGAGATTCCATTCCTGCGGGGATATTAAGCCTTTGAAGTTGAGATGATGAAAAATGTGAAACTTTTTAGCCTGTCAGCAGGTATTTTATAGGTACTAAAAGGATCTAAATTAATTTAAAAGAAAATATTAGTATTCACGGGATTATAAAAACCTTCCCTTCCTGCGGCATAATACTATAATGTAGGCAAAGATAGCCCCTCTTTTTTGGTTAACTTGGGCAATTCATGTACCGATATAAAATTTGATAATCAAGGAAATTGTACAGTGCTAAATGCAACGGCTAACGTGAAGATGAAAAATCCTTCAGATGATATTCTTCTTGTTATTTAATGTGTAAGGTTATAAAGGGGATATAAAATGAAAAAGTTTCTGAATGTCTCGCTTCTTCTACTCCTGTTTGTTTTATCAGGTTCCTTTAGTTGCAGAAGCTGGTTTGGTTATAGGGACAAGGGACTTGAAGAACCAGGTCAAGCAGATGAAATGGGTTGGGAGCGGTTTTTTGAAGAAACGCCCGATACTCAAACAGAAGTAATGCCTTTGCCTGCACAAGAGGAAATGAGGTCTTTTCCTTCAGAAGAACAAGTACCATCCGAGACGATGTCAAATATGATAGTCGTCAGCGAAGCCGACTCATCCATTGTCTCAAGGACCTATCCGTGGCCGGAGTGCGGTATCGTCCAGTTGGACAAGGTTATGCCGAAGGAAATTGGACTAAACAAATCCTTTAATTACACGATTAAAATCACAAACCTGACGGATACATCGCTCAGTAATATTATAGTAAGCGAAGAGATTCCGAGTAATTTCAATTTTGTAAATTCCAATCCTACAGCAAGACATGAAGAAAACAAGCTTATCTGGGAAATCAATTCGCTCGAACCAAAAGCAATCAGGCATATAACAGTTACTGGAATGGCCAGCTACGCCGAGTCCCTGAAACACTGCACGACTGTTCTTACACCGGTCATTCCGGCGTGTACCAGTGTGGCAGTAATTGAGCCCAGACTGAAATTGATTAAGAATGTACCTTCTGAGAGTTTGCTTTGTGACCTGATTACGATGAGATATATTGTATCCAACGAGGGTACGGGAACCGTTCCAAATGTCAGAGTAATGGAGTCACTTCCTACAGGGCTGCATACGACCGAGGGCAGAAACGATCTTATCTTTGAGGCGGGCAATCTTGGACCGAATCAGTCGCGGGAATTTTCTATTGAGCTTCGTCCCACGAGGACCGGTAGATATATCAGCAAAGCAGTGGCAAGTTCAACTACAGGACTAAGGGCTGAATCGAATGAAACCACAACGATTGTAAGTCTGCCTATACTTAGCATAAGCAAGACAGGCCCCGAAAAATTGTACATCGGTCGGCCGGTGTCTTATGAAATAGTGGTGTCAAATGTGTCGGAAGTTCCTGCTCGGGACGTGGTTGTGGAAGATATCATACCCGAAGGAATGACTGCTGTAAAAGCAACTGCCGGAGCGAAGCTTACCGATTCAAAGTTGGTCTGGGAGCTTGGCGCTCTTGCACCTAACAGTTCCGAGACGCTTCGAATATCTTATACGCCGACTAAACCCGGGACGCTCATGAACGGTGCAACGGCAACAGCTTATTGTGCCGAGGCTGTGACTGCTTCGGTGAGGACGGTGGTAACCGGAATTCCTGCCGTCATGCTTGAAGTTATTGACCTTGAGGACCCGGTTAGAATAGGCAACCGAGCAACATATATGATATCAGTGACTAATCAGGGTTCGGCTGACTCTACAAATATTCGCATCGCTTGTATTTTGGAAAATAATGTACAATACATTTCATCGGCCGGAGCGACTACCAGTTCAGTCGTTGGCGATACTGTAAGATTCCTGCCTTTGGGTAGTCTTGCACCGAAGGATAAGGCGATTTGGCGTGTGGTTGTTGCTGCGGTCAAGCCGGGTGATGTTCGATTTAAGGTCATTATGAACTGCGACGAATTGTCTCGTCCTGTCGAGGAATCGGAAGCTACTCATTTGTACGAGTAGTCGTTACAATTGAAAAAAACGGCACCGCGATGCAGATTGCGTCGTGGTGCTTTTTTTATGCCCTCACTTTTTTCTCTTTTCCACGTTTTTCCCGCTGGTCTTATGCTGCCGTTTTCTGTTAATGCAAAGAAATATTATAGATACTATTGGCTTGACAGGTGTTGTGGGATGTTTTTTATAATATACATCTTGCGAGTGTCTGTATTCTTTTCGGGAATATTACCGGCAACTTTTTGGGAGGTGTTAATATGCGGGTTATAAAATTTCTTGACGAATCGGCTGTCCCCTATGAGGCTACGGAGCATGCTCCGACTTTCACAGCGCAGCAGATGGCGGCAGCCGAGCATGAACCGGGCAAATATGTGGCCAAGCCTGTGATTGTCAAATCCGACGGCAAATACATGATGTGCGTCCTTGCAGCGTGCTGCAAGATCGACCTCGGTGCGTTGAAAAGCAAGCTTGGTGCAAAGCATGTCGAACTGGCCCTGGAAACGGAAATTGGTGAGGTATTTGACGACTGCGAGCTTGGAGCTGAACCGCCTTTTGGCAACTTATATGATTTGCCAGTGATAATGGATAAGGCCCTGGTAAATGACGACCATATCATATTCCAGGCAGGTTCACACAATCAGGCTATAAGAATGAGTATGGACGACTACCGTAAGCTCGTAAAGCCGAAGGTGCTGGAATTCAGCTATCACATGAGCTCATGAGTTTTTCTCCGGTTACTATGTGATAGATCCGGAGCTAAACACACCGGCTGAACATATTGTTATCCGATTTCTTCGTCGATCCAGCCGAGTAGTTCCTTTAGGTCCTCAATCGAAATGTCACCCATGTGGGCGATTCGGAAGGTCTGTTCTTTGAGCTTGCCGTAGCCGTTTCCGAAAATAGTATTATGCTTTTCCTGTATCGCTTTAATAGTTTCGGCTACGTTGATACCCTTGGAGTTATTAACGGTTGTCAATGTATTTGAGGCGTATTTATCGTCGCAGAATAGACCGAACTTCCCCTTGGCCCAAAGCCTGACGTATTCACCCATTTGTTTGTGGCGCTGCCAGACATTTTCCATACCTTCGGCCAGCAGTTTTTGGCACTGGTAATTCAGGGCCATAATGTGGGGGATATTTGGTGTCGTCGGGGTCTGGTTTTTCTGCGACGCTTTAGCAAACTGCTGGAAGTCGAAGTAATACCCCCGGTTGGGGACATTATTGCTTTTTTCCAGAGCCCTGTTGCTGACCACCGCCACAGCCAGTCCCGGCGGTATTGCAAAAGCCTTCTGGACCGAGGCGAATGCCACGTCCCAGCCGAGATCATCGAAGTGCATCGGCAGGCCGACCATGCCGCTGACGGCATCGACAAAAACAAGGACATCCGGATATTTTTGCTTCATCATCTCGCTGATTTGGTAAACCGGATTCGTCAGGCCTGTGCTTGTTTCATTATATACTATAGTAACGGCAGCGTATTTACCGGAGGCGAGTTTCTCGTCAATCATTTCCGGCGTGGTCGCCTGGCCCCAGTCGACTTTCATCTCTTCGACGTTTCTGCCGCAGCTCTTGGCAACATTCGCCCACTTGTCGCTGAAGGCGCCGCAGCATGTACAAAGAACTGTCTCGTCGATGTTGACGCAGTTGCGAATGGCGGCTTCCCAGATACCTGAGGCTGAGGATGTTGAGAGGAAAATATTCTGGTCCGTGAAGAGGACTTTTTTTAGCATATCGACGGTCTCGCCGTGTAGTTGCGAGTATTCCTTGCCGCGGTGCCCCAGTGTAGGGCGAGCAAGCTGCTGCAGGACGTCTTCGTTGACCTTTACCGGTCCGGGAATGAACAATCTCGGAGGATTTTTCCAATCTACCATATATTTTCTCCATTCTTTCTGTCTTTCCCGCGAAGGCGGGAATCTCTATGCTACTTTTAATAAATAGATCCCTGCCTGCGCAGAGATGACTTTTAGACCAATATTAGAATTTCTGAATAGTTAAACCTGAATATACCTTCGGATAAAAGAACGTCGATTTCTGCGGCATTCTTTCACCTGCGTCGGTGACATCTTTGAGCTGCTGCATTTTAATCGTATTCATAAAGAAGGCTACCTGTTGACGACCTGCATCGACCTCAGCAATAGACTCATCGATTGCGTTGGACATGCCTTTGACATATTGCAGATTCCCGCCCCTGGCAATGGTCTGCTCGTCGATACCTAAAAGAGGTTCCAGAATCAGCTTGTGCAGAACGGATACATCGAGCATTTGCCATGCCCGGCTCATTTCGGGCGCAACCCGCTCGGTTGCATGTTTGTCTTTCAGGACGGCGATATAAAAGGCATTGTCCCCGCCATAGATTCCGAACGCGTTATTATCCTTATTATGCTCGTCCTTCATTATGACAAGCATCTTTTGCTTTGCGTCCGTCTTAGCTTGTATGCTGTCAAATGGTAATTCTGTGATTTCGAAATTATCTCTAAGTTTGGTAATGAGTTTTTCGAAAGAGAAGTTTTCAATATTACCAACGAGCCGGTGTGTGGCAAGGACTATCAAACCTTTCTGCCGGATATTCGAAAAGGCGAGCATCTGATATTTCGTCGCCGGATTGCTGTTTTGCCTGGAGTAGTTCAAGCCGGTTGTATAACGATGGTGGCCGTCGGCTATGATACAGCTTTTATCGCTCATCATTTGTGCGATTTGTTCAATATCTTCTCTGTCGGTTATTGCAAAAAGGCGGTGCCTTACATCCTGTTCGTCGGTGAAATCGATAAGCGGTTGCTGGTCGGCGGTCCGGGAAACGATTTTATCTGCAATTCTTTCTTCATCTTCATAGAGCATGAAGACCAGGCCGAACTCAGCCTCTGTGGCCTTTTTAAGATTGAGCCTGTCAACCATTGGGCCGTTTAGAATTTGTTCGTGCGGTTTGACGATTTCTCCGAATTCTTCGAGCTTGGCCGAAGCGATGAAACTCAAGCGCTGCAAACGCACGCCTGCGAACTCGGAGTCGGGTAACTCAAAATCCTGGATATATGCATAGATAGACTCGGTCGTGTCCTGCTTTAGCGCCCCTTCTTTTATCCATTCGTTCAAATAGCCGGTGGCCCTTGTGTACTGATTGTCTTTATCGTTATCGGAGGCGGTCGTCTTGCCTTTGGTTATCCGTACGATATTATATTTGCTCTTTTCATAGAGCTGTTGTTGCTGGGTGCTTTTGATGACGTCATACGGCGGCGCAAGGCATGCGGTAGTATCTCCCACCACATCGGGGTCATACCTAAATGCCTTGAAAGGCTGAAGTTGCATATTTACATCTCGTATTAAATTTACCGATTGATTATTTGTGCACTCTTGACTCACGATTCACCATCTAATTCATTGACCAGTAACAAAGGCTCGGATAATACTAAACAATCACACAATTGTCAAACATGAACAGCAAATGTTTGTTCAGTTATAGTGCAAAAGTTGATGAGATATCCCAATGACCTTTTGAATCGGGGTTTTAATATTCCAAATAAGGCTCTTTTAAAATTAATACCACAAAAACTTATAACAGTTATTAGTTTATTTTTTTGATAGCGATTCGTTTATTGCGGCGGCGGCGATTCGGCCCTGGCCCATCGCCAGGATTACCGTAGCAGACCCGGAAACTATATCGCCACCGGCATAAACACGTGGGACGGAAGTAGCCATCGTATGCTCATCGACGACAATCGTTCCCCACTTGGTAATTTTAAGTTCCGGAATCGTTTTGGAAATTAGGGGATTGGGTTTGTTACCGATAGCTATTATGACTGTATCGAGCTCAATAATAAACTCGGAACCTTCGATGGGCACCGGTCGGCGTCGGCCTGAGTCGTCCGGCTCGCCGAGCTCATATTTGAGACATTCGACAGCGGTGACATGACTGTTATCGTCACCGATGATACGTTTCGGGCTTTGCAATATGTGAAATTCAATACCTTCCTGTTTTGCATGATGGACTTCTTCAATTCGCGCGGGCATTTCCTTTTCGGTCCTTCGATAGACCAGATAGACCTTTTCGGCCCCGAGTCTGACTGCGGTTCTTGCCGCATCCATAGCGACGTTGCCACCACCGACCACTGCAACTTTCTTCGAAAGAGCGATCGGAGTGTCTGCGCCGGAGCCGAAGTCGTATGCCTTCATAAGGTTTGCCCGGGTAAGATATTCGTTGGCACTATATACGCCGACAAGTGATTCGCCTTCGATGCCCATGAAATTCGGCAGTCCCGCACCTACGCCGATATAAGCAGCGTCGAAGCCGTCTTCTGCAAGTAATTGTTGGATTGTTCTTGTCTTGCCGACTATGAAGTTATAGACGATTTTGACTCCCATCTTGGAGAGGATATCGATTTCTTTTTGTACGATGGCCTTGGGTAGTCTAAATTCCGGGATTCCAAAAACCATCACGCCCCCGGGCTTATGAAACGCCTCGAATAGTGTGACATCGTGACCCGCTCTTCGGGTGTCGGCAGCAGCGACAATCCCTCCCGGCCCTGAGCCTATGATGGCGATTTTTTTCCCGGTTTCGGCTGCGACGGCAGGTACAGACTCGGCGTTTTGGTCGCCTTGCTCCGGCTGGCTCGGCCCTGACGAGAGGTCGGCGACGAATCTTTCGAGTCGGCCTATTGAGACGGCTTTAGTGGGATCCTTGAATTTTTTGCCGACAGTGCATGTAAGCTGGCACTGGTTTTCCTGCGGGCAGACTCGCCCGCAAACGGCGGGTAGTAGTGAATTTTCCTTGATGATGGCAAGGGCTTCTTTATAGTGCCCTTCGGCAATAGCGACGACAAAATCTCTAATCCTGATTCGGACAGGGCAGCCTTGAACGCAGGGGGCATTTTTGCACCGCAGACATCGCAAAGCTTCGAGTCTTGCCTGTGTTTCCGTATAGCCGGTTGCCACCTCGTTGACATTGCCTCTTCTTGTAGCAGGGTCCTGTTCAGGCATATCCTGTTGGGGGATTTTATATCTTTCTGCCGGTGTGAGCTTGCCGGCTTTTTGCTTTTCTAAAAGCTCTTGTAGAAGTTGTTGTCTTTGGTTATCTGTCACTGTGAGGAATCTCGAAAAGTTGCTATCGATATCTTTCGTTTGGAATTAACAGACCTGTCTGTATTCTATTTGTCCAGGCCTATTTTACATTTGTGTTTCTTGTATTTTTCGTGTTCTTTTTGCTCCTGGTGTTTATACGCATTCAATCTTTTCATCATCAGGTCGAAGTTGACTTTGTGCCCGTCGAATTCCGGTCCATCTACACATACGAATTTCGGCTGCCCGTCATATTCGATTCGGCAGCCGCCGCACATCCCGGTCCCGTCAACCATAATAGTGTTGAGTGATACCTGTGTCGGGATACCGAATTGTTTTGTCACTTCACAGCAGAATTTCATCATTATCGCCGGTCCAATTGCAAAGACTTGGTCCGGTTTCGGGCTGCGCTGACAAATTTCCTTCAATGGTTCGGTGACTAATGCCTTTCGTCCGTAAGAGCCGTCATCGGTAGTGAGTATCAGCTCGTCGCTTGTTCCGGCAAATTCCTCTTCGAGGATAAGCAGCTTTTTATTTCTTGCCCCGAGGATACTGATGATTTTGTTACCTTTGTCTTTGAGAGCTTTTGCGATTGGCAGCAGGGGGGCGTTGCCGATACCGCCGCCCACACAGACAACAGTGCCGAATTTTTTCAGATGGGTGGGATTGCCCAACGGTCCGGCGACGTTTGCGATTTTCTGGCCTTCCTTCAGGTCGGCTAATTCTGCGGTGGTTTTGCCGACACGCTGCCAGATCAGGCGAATAGTGCCTTTTTTAGGATCGGCATCGGCAATCGTCAACGGAATCCTCTCGGAGTATTCATTGTTGATGCTGATGATTACAAACTGGCCCGGCTGCCGTGCCTGTGCAATCAGCGGTGCTTCGATTTCGGCGGTAAAAACGTCATCGGAAAGCTGTTTTTTGGATATAATTTTGTGCGACATTTCTTTTCTCAGGCCAAGTTTATAATAAAACCCGCTTTATCGCATTTTCAAAGTCCTTTGTCAAGGGATATAACTATTTGTACTTTGATATATATTATAAGCATTGCTTATTTTGTTTTGTTTTTTTTAGAAATTTTGAAAAAAATATTGAATTTTCCTTGCAAAAAGAGAATGGTTATTCATAATATGATTATATAGTCAATAAATGATTATTTGTTCAACCGTTAATCTAATGAGGTAAAAATGAGTGAAAAGCAATTAACGCGGAAAGAACGAGAACGGTTGCATCATAAGAAAGAAATTTTGGAAACGGCTCTGCAATTATTTTCTAAAAATGGATTTCATAACGTCTCGATGCAACAGATTGCTGAAGCATCGGAATTTTCTGTGGGCACTTTATACAACTTCTTCAATAGTAAAGAAGCGCTCTTCGAGGAGATGATAAATAGCTGTGGTGAGAAAATTGTTGAGACACTTGTAGCAGTTTTAGATGCCCCCGGAACAGAAGTGGAGCGTTTAACCAGCTTCATTCGGAATGCGAGCACATTGCTCGAAGAACATGCGCAGTTCATAAAACTGTATGTCTCGGAACTGGGGACTCGGGGGGCGAAGCTTTCGCAAAAACATGAGAAGAAGAATTTCGATGCAATGCTGAATATCAGACTGGAGCAGATACTGGAAGATGGGATTCGCAATGGTTACTTTCGTCGTGTAGATCCAGCCATCACGGCCAAGGCTATCAATTCGGTCATAGAGACTTTGGGTTTTGAAATGGCCGGTCAGTTTGATAAAGCTGTGGCGAGGGACACATTCGCAAAGGTTGAGCAGCTTTTCATTGATGGTTTGCTTTTGCCACGGGGATAATTAGATGCCGGATAAATCAATTAATGTTTGCTCAATAATATTGTTGTGGTTGGTTTTTATATCCGGTTGCAGCAGTTTCAACGGTGAAGAGGTTCGGCGGGAGCATGCCGAGAATTATCCTGAGCAATTGGCGGAAAAAACCCGTGAAGTTTTGGCCGAAAACCAACCGCTGGATTTAAATGAATGTATCCGGATTGCATTGGAAAATAATCTTTCGATAAAAAGTGCCGGGATTCAACAGCGTATAGCGCAGCTCGAGAAGAAGGTGTCGTTCGCCAATTTTCTTCCGGCGGTGAGCTTAAACTACCAAAAGACATGGTGGGACCCTCAGCCTCAAATCAAGTTCGGTACGAGCGGAATTCCATTGCATGATAAGGACGTTCGCGATATAACCTGGAATATTCAACTATCAATTTTCAATCCTTCCACGTGGTTTTTGTATTCTATGCACACTCGTGGATATGAGATTGCCGAATTGGTTACCGGTTACACATCTCAGGCCATTGCCCTGCAGGTCACAACTCAATATTTCTATTGTCTGTCTTTAGAACGGATGCTGAGCGCTTTAGAGAGCCAGCTTACCGCGGCCCGTGCAATGGAAAAAGAGTTGGTGGCCTTTGAGCAGGAGGGAATGGTCAGCACATGGCAGGCGGAGCAGGGCCATGTCCTTGTATTGGCACGTCAGATGGAATTACACCGGATGCAAAAGTCTCTTGGTCAGGCGAAAGCGGAGTTGCTGGCAGGCATGGGTCTGGATCCTACAAGTGATATAAAACTTGAATTGCAGATGCCGCTGGAAGCCCCGGAGGATTCGGTGGAGGTTTTAATCACGGAGGCACTTTTGAATCATCCGAGTCTTGCAATTGCGGACCGAGAGGTTGCCATCGAGAAAGAAAAAATCAAAGCTGCCGTCACTGCCTTTGTGCCGCAGTTGGTCGGCTTTGCAAGTCGGGTTGATACATCCGACTCGCATCAGATTTTCACCAATTACTGGATGGGCGGACTGAGTGCCGCGATTACAGTGTTTGACGGCTTTGCAAACGTTAATTATTACAAGGCAGCCAAGGAACTCCATAAGGATGCCCTTCTGCGGCGTCAGCAGGCTACATTGACCCTGATGCTGCAGGTGATTCGTGCATTAGATCAGGTCCAGTTGGCACAGGATCAAATGGAATTGGCCGGACAGATTAACCAGGTTGCTTCGAAGCACTTAGCGGAGGTTCGGCAGCAATACGAGCAGGGATTAATCCAGGCCAGTGACATGCTGGATATGGTTGCCGAGGCAGATAAGGCTAAGATTCAGTATCTCCAGTCTCGTTTCCAGTATCAGACCAGCATTGCCGTGTTAACCAACGTGATGGGAAAAACCCAAGTCGTTTTTGAGGAGCCAGCGAATGGAAACAAGTAAATCCATTGAAAAGAAATCAAGCAGGTCCGGTCGTTTCAGGCGGATTGTAACCGTATTTGTTGTGATTAGTTTAATAGTGGCAGGTATTTGGCTGATGAGGAGCGGGCAAAACCGTGACGTTGTTGATACCGATACCGACCGGCGGTCGGAACTTGTACCGGTAGTTGTCACGAATCCTGTTCGTCGAATATTCGAGCAGATTATTGTGACCCAGGGGAATGTCGAAGCAAAAAACGTTTCTATGGTCTCACCGAGGATCCCGGGGACACTCGAAGAAATCTTTGTCGATGAGGGTGGCTATGTTGTGGCCGGCCGGACAAAATTATTTCAGACGGATGCTGTTAAATTGCAACAAAATGTAACAATCAGGGAGCACGAACTGGCCGTTGCCTGCTGTGCTCTGAAACAGGCTCAAGCAGGTTTGGAGAAGGTCACCGCGGATTTTGAAAAAGCAGAACTGGATTATAAACGTTTTGAACGCCTTCTGGCAAAAGAGGCAACAACTCAGGATTTGTTCGAACAGCAGCAGTCCGATTATAAACAGCTCGTTGCTTCTAAAAAAGTATCCCAGGCACAGGTAGAACTGGCCGCCGAGCGTGCTCGTCAGGCCGAAGCTGCTCTGGTTATTGCCGAAAAGGACTTAGCCGATACTACTGTCATTGCTCCTATCAACGGTGTAGTCAGCATGCGTATGGCCGAACCCGGAGAGATGGGTTCGCCAGGAATCCCTGTGCTGCGCATCGAAGATCCGAATTTAGTGGAGGTCAGTGCATTCCTGCCTGCCGCGATGTATCCAACGGTAGTGGCCGGTCAGACTCTTATGAGGGTGACAGTAGCCGGGATCGATTTGGGAGACCAGATGATTTCTTATAAGAGTTCCACAATCGGGCCCAAACTTCGGACATTTGAGGTTAAATGTTTGCTGGAAGATCCTCCTGTTGGCGTGGCTCCGGGAGCCATGGCGGATGTTGCCGTGATTCTGGTCAGTCGTGATGGGTTGGGTGTTCCGGCGGTCTCCGTTCAGCAGCGGGGTGGCCAATCCGTTGTTTTTACAGTCGAAGGAGATGTCGCCCGCCGAAGAAACGTTCGAACCGGACTCGAAAACAATGGCTGGATGGAATTACTCGACGGCGGTGTGACCGAGTCGATGCAGGTTGTATCTATGGGCCAGT
>CAZMWN010000066.1:0-13848 GCA_964569935.1 uncultured Pirellulales bacterium | reverse complement strand
AATTTATGGTTGTAACGCCTGCTATTGCCAACCTGATTCGTGAAAACAAGACCTATCGAATCGACTCCAGTATCCAAACGGGTAAAAAGCTGGGTATGCAGCTTCTTGATGAGCATCTATGGCGACTCTATGATACCGGCGTAATCACCCTGGAGGAAATGCTGGATAAGAGCCGTCAGCCGGGTGCTTTGCAGGACAAGGCTATGACTAAAATAGAAACCTTAAGAGGTAAACATAAGCATAGGAAGAAAGCGGCACAGAAGGAATTGGAGGATTTGGGGCCGATTTTAAGAGCCGATTAAACAAATTCCAGCCGCTGGGAGCCAAGCAGGTTTTCGAATTGGGATTTTCTTTATCTTCTACCGGAAGCCGGATTATTCGGCTTAACCGTTCATTAATCTCTCCGTTTCGTCGCAGAAGCATCTCAAGCCGTCAATGGATTATTTTCCAACCAAGTATACTCTGGGCGAAGATTAAGAAAAACATCAGAACCACCGATTCATCAATCGCCCTCGGTTACAACTACAAAGAGCCCCGTATCGGCCATACCGGAATTTACCCAAAACGGCTCCCGAGCCATTAAATGCAGAAAAAATCCTTGTCATACATAACGGAAGTAGTGTATAAAGTATGACTAATTTTCATTTTTTCGCAAGTTTGTGACAGAAACATGCTTTTAAAGGAGACTTAAGAAGTGGCCAATATTGACCAAATTCGTAATATTGTGCTTTTAGGACATGGTGGAGCCGGTAAAACATCTTTGGCCGAAGCAATGCTACATAAAACCGGCACAACAAATCGGCTTGGGAGCGTTGACGATAAAACCAGCGTTTGCGATTATTACGACGAGGAAAAAGAGCATCAACATTCAATCCTCTCGGCCCTCGTCCACGCCAATCACGCAGGCACACTGATTAACATTATCGATACCCCGGGTTATCCCGATTTCATCGGCCCTGCCATCACATCGATACCTGCTGCAGAAACAGCCATTATTGTCATCAGTGCAGCGGCCGGCATAGAAACGAACACGCGTAAAATGTTTGAGTTAGCGACCAAGGCCGACATGCCGAAAGTCATTGTCGTTAATAAAATGGAATCCGAGAACATTGATTTTCCGGAATTAATTAAGAATATTCAGGAAACCTTCGGCACACAATGCCGCTGTGCCAATCTGCCCGGTTCGGATAAGGCCTCAATTATTGACTGCATTGAAAATCAGACAGGCGATTCCCCTGTTATGGATACGGTCCAGGCCCATACCGAGCTTATCGAAAGCGTTATCGAAGCCGACGATGAGCTGATGGAAAGCTATCTGGCTTCCGAGGAAATATCCAAGGAAAAAATATCTTCGGTTTTCGTGGAAGCCTTAAAAACCGGAACAATCATTCCGATAGTTTTTACTGATGCCCGCAAGGAAATTGGTGTGCAGGAGCTTTTGGATATCATCATCAAATACACACCTTCACCCTCACAGGCAAAACCCAGACAACTCAAAGATGGTGACAAGGAAACAAAACTGGAATCCAATACCGCCGGCCCACTCACCGGTCTGGTATTTCGCGTCGGATTCGACCCCCGTTCAAATATGAAATACTCTTCTATCCGAATCTTCAGCGGCACGCTTAAATCCGATACCAACCTGCTGCGAAACGACGAGAAAAAGGGAATTCGTCCCGGGCATATCCTCAAATCACAGGGCAACGAAAACAATGAAATCGACGCAGGCCCGGCCGGGGACATCGTCACCCTGGCAAAGATTGAAGAGCTTAAAGTCGGCGATCTCATACATGACAGCAAAGTACCAGGCAAGTTCGAACTGCCCGCCGTACCGCAACCGATGTATTCCCTGGCGCTGGAGCCGGCATCGAGGGGCGACGAGCAGAAAATCAGCTCCGCACTGGACAGACTGTGCGAAGAGGACCCTTGCTTTAAGATAAGCAGAGATATGCAGACCAGAGAACTGGTTGCCAGCGGACTCGGTGACCTGCATCTGCGAGTCATGCTCGAAAAGATGCATAACCGATTCAAACTCTCAGTTAATACAAAAGAGCCGAAAATCCCCTACCGCGAGACAATTACATCCAAAGCCGAGGGGCATTACCGCCACAAGAAGCAGACTGGCGGAGCCGGACAGTTCGGCGAAGTCTATCTTCGTGTAGAGCCGTCCGAACGTAATTCCGACCCCTCGTTGGACTACAACTGGGACATCTTTGGCGGCTCCATTCCCGGTCAGTATGAGCCGGCCGTCCTTAAGGGAATCAATGATGTCATGCAGGCTGGTTTTGTTGCCGGTTTTCCCATGCAGGATGTGAAAGTTTCTGTTTATGACGGCAAGTATCATCCGGTCGATTCAAAGGAAGTGGCGTTTCGAGCTGCTGGCAAGGGTGCATTTGTCGATGCCCTGCAAAAAGCAAAGCCCGTTCTGCTCGAGCCGATAGTCAATATGGAAGTTACAGTCCCGTCGGAAAATGTCGGTGATATTACCGGTGACCTTGCCTCAAGGCGGGGAAGAATCTCCGGACAGGACATTCTACCGGGCAACCTGATTGTCATCAAAGCACAGGTTCCGCTTTCGGAGGTTGCGCAATACAACAGTCAGCTTAAAAGCGTGACCGGCGGGCGAGGCAGCTACTCGATGACGTTGAGCCACTACGAGCTGGTCCCGCCGAACGTCCAGCAGCAAATCATCGCCCAATACGCAAAGAAAAGAGAAGAAGACTAAAAATTTGCTCAACCGATAGTATTCAAAGCCCCTGTGGATAATTCCCATAGGGGCTTTTTTTCGCATCAAATACGCAAGTACATCAAATTATGGGGGATGACATTCGGCCGCGGCAAGGAAGTTTTATGGCGAATTCGCCGTACCCAACTTTCCACCAAAATATGATTCAAAGAAAACAAGAGGTGGTTAGGTTTCCAAATCTCTCCATGGCCATGAACTCTATGTTTAGAGTGCTGATTTTACCATCGTATCGACAATACGAATTTGCGGTTGACGTTTGTCATTCGATGGTGTATATTCAGTCGGTTCGGAAAAATATTTTAGGAAAGCACATGGCAACGGCCTAGTCGTTGGTGTCGGCGGGACAACTGTAAAGGAAAGGGGGTCTCACTGAGATTCATGAAACTGCAAAAAGTAATTGTAATGATTCTAACGGCGGCTGTCGTAATAAGCAGCGCAGGGATAATTTCGGCGCAGGAAGTCACAGTTGCCGAAAAACGCAATCCAGATAACAGTAGTGACACAGCGTCCGGGGAGAAAGAACCACGGGTGCGGGTCCGGTTCGAAGTGGCGCAGGATACCAACGATGTAGTCACCCTCGTGGTCAATAATTCCTCGGTGGACGATGTGTTACTGGAATCAGTCGTACTGAGGCTGGAAGTCAGCACAAATCCTTATTCTTTCAAGATTATCGAAAAGGCGACATCCGAAACGTTCTTGTCCCAAAGCCGGACAAGGTTCAAACTGCCCGACGGTACTTACACCGCGGTGAGCGCCTTCAATGTCACTAAATCGTCCTCCACAATAGATGCGGACTTACTACTGACGCACAACGAAGAATCAACGGTCGGACATGTGGAATTTTCTCTGCAGAGCCCGGGTCTGATCCAAGTGCTCCTGACATGCGACGACCGGGAGCCGTCGAACATTAAGGAAGAATTCAGCGACCGAGGCGAACACTACTACGGAATCTGGGAGTATCCGCAGGGAGGCAATATTGACAACCGCGGCGCCGACCACGACTTGCTCGGTTTCGGTAATATGCCCGATACGAATTACGCCAATGCCCGGGCGCCGTTCTACGTCACCTCCGCCAAATATGGAGTTTACGCCCAATCTCTCGCAAAAGGTCACTACACTGTCGCCGTAAACGGAAAGACCAGCTTCGATTTCGACGAGGATTCGCTGAAGTACTATGTGATTTACGGCCCCTCATACAGCGAGATTATGAATACATACAATCAACTGGCAGGGCCCGCCTGGATGCCGCCGGACTGGGCATTCGATGCGGTCTGGTGGAGGGACGACGACCACAGGGACATCTATCCCGAAGACACACACCGTGACCTGGTGGAAGACAGGAGAATCGACAGCGCCCAGGACAATGTCGAGGCCACCGCCAATCATCTCCAGTACTACCATATCCCCGCCTCGGCCATCTGGATCGACCGGCCCTTTACAAGCGGGACGTGGGGCTGGGGCAATATGGACTTCAATCCGGCCGACAACTGGTTCCCGGACGGCAAGGCCATGATTGATTACCTGGACGCCAGGGGATACAAACTGTTGTTATGGATAACCAATCGCTGTGAGAACCAGCTTCTTGCCGAAGGTACGGCATCGGATTACCTGTTCACCGGCAACAGGCCCGCTGCGGATGTGCGCAGGCCGGAGATCTATGACTGGTTCAAGGACAAGCTTGATGCCTTCGTCAATATGGGCGTCAAAGGCTATAAAATTGACCGCGGCCACGAAGGCGAACAGCCGGATTCGGCCGAGAACGAGGTCGTTTACCTGTTCCGAGAATTAGCGGCAAAAGGGCAAATGGCACGAAACGGTGGCGATTACCTTATCCACGCCCGCAACTGTTACGACATGAACAGAAAACACGTCAGCGTCTGGAACGGTGACACTAAAAGTGACTTCGGTGGCCTGGCCGTCTCAATCAAGAATGGTCTGCGATGCGGGGCCATCAATTATCCGCACTACGGCTCGGATACCGGCGGATATCAGTCAGATAATCCAGGCAAGGAGCTGTTCGCACGCTGGCTCCAGTTCAGCACGTACTGCACGATGATGGAGGTTCTTATCGATCCGGACCGGACAGTCTGGTACGATGAGGACTTCAAACACAACGAGGACCCGAACCTGATAGATATCGGCCGTAAGCAGTGCCGGGACCACCACGATTTGATACCATATACAAAATCCTGCATGTTCGCCGCACACCAGAGCGGCATGCCCGTTATGCGACAATTGATTTTCACCTGGCCCGACGATGATAACCTGTATGATATGTGGAACGAATACCTGTACGGCCCAGAGATTCTTGTCGCTCCTATAGTGACATCCGGTGCGACAAGCCGGGATGTATATCTGCCGAACGGCAGGTGGCTGGATTACAACGATAAAGAGACGGTATATTCCGGACCGAAGACTATTACCGCATCCGCTCCGCTCGATGTGATTCCTCTGTTCGTCAGGGCCGGTGCGATTATACCGCGTGGTGACATCCTTCGCTCGAATAACAACTGGACACCGGACTGGGCTCCATACCTGAGAATCGAGTTCTTCCCTTATGATAATATCGACAATACATTTGATTATTACACCGGCAGCCAGGTGCAAACGATTAGCTGCTCCATGACAGACGACGGCGTAGTGAATATACAGTTCGGCCCGCTGGATTATAACGGGAATCTGGAGATATACTGCCGGGACTACAGAACGGTAAAGAGTAACGGCGAGACTTTGAACCAGGACACTGATTTCACTTACAATCCGGACAAGATGATTCTCACGATTCCATTCGAGGGTGCAACCACGCTTGAAATAACCGGCGTTAAAAGCATATTCAATACCGATTAGCGTTTGGAAGATAGGGTATAGCGGATAGCGTTTAGGGTATAGCGTATAGAATTGTAGGGTGGGCTCCACCCACATATTCATATTTCTTTAATTTCAATTCATCTTTTCTACTTCAATTTTTTTATTCAGCAACATTTGTTTCTTCTTGTTGAATATCTTTACTTTGCCGGGTCGGTTCCGGCGAACTTGTCTCAGGTTGTTTAATCTTATTTTTTTTCACTTTCTTACGCTTTTTGGGGGCCAAATCTACCTTGATTTTAGATAGCTCGATTGCTGATGTCTCATTCAATAGTTTCTGGATACCCTTTAGCAAATCCTCCTGAGCGATCATAACACCTGTATTTTTTCTAAGGACTCTACATAGAATTCTCAAACTGTTAGGGCTCGCTATTGCTACCAAAAGGCTGGAAGGCGAAAGCACAGTCGCTTTTTCCCATACCTTTTTTATACTATTACGTTTAACATTTTTATAAACTATTATCTCAAATTTAGATGCTAAATCTGCAACATCATCAGTCATCAAGTTCCACTGTTCAATGAGCTTTGTTTTGGGAGGTTGGCCGAATTCAACATGGTATAATTTCCACTCACGGCCATTTGTCAGTAATACCCATTCGCAACCGGAATCAATAGCATAAGATGAAACCTGCTTAAGATGCTTTTTTACAAGATCGATTCCTACGCGCTTCAATTCTACCATTATAATAGGCTCAGCTTCGTCACCTTGCTTTAATTGGACGGCAAAATCGACATGTTCTGTTTCTCCCGCTCCTCGAATCGCTCTTTCACGACTCAAATGCTCAAAAGCATCATAGCCCATGACCTTTTCAAAAATTCTCTCAACTCTCCGTCTTGTTTCAGCCTCATTGCCATCACTTTTCATAAGCTTGTCAATCATATTGCGTGCATCATAAATTTTCCGCCTAGTTTCCTTATCAATTGTTTTACGTGCCATAATTCTGCTCTTTCAAAAAACGATAAAAACCATGAATCCCTTGCAGTTCATCTTTTCCGCTTCAAATTTTTAATTATTTGGTGTGTGCTACGCACCCTACATTTTTTTGCCGTCATCTCGACTGAAGCCAGAGGCGTAATGGAGAGAACTATTCAAATTAGATTCCTCGATTTCGTCCCCGTGGGACTCCACTCCGCCTTGGGCGTACCAAAGGCAGGAATGACGTGGTCGTCTTACATTACTCGTATATCGTATCTCGCAACAACACCATGGTGCGGCCGGCTCCGTTAAAGCTACGCCGAGCCAAGAGGGGCACACCATTATTCAATAAACAGATCTCTCGACTGCGGCCCAAATGGGTCTGCGCTCGAGATGACAAAATAATCAAAGTTGTACGTCCCGTCTCGCTTGTACGGGAGTATTATGGCAAGAATTGAAAAATTTTCAAGGAAAATTTTTCAAAAGTTCGAAGCACGAAATTCTAAATCCTAAACAATATCAAAACCGGAATCTCAAATGTTTAAAATGCGATGGTTTGGTATTCACGAAATACTACCCCCACCTATGGTTGGCTATGCCATGCCCAAGGTAGTCCCCGAGTGACTATACGCTGTACCCTATCCGCTATCCCCTAAATTTACCAGCAGAATGCGGGAATAAGTTTTCCTCGATGTTCGTTTAACCAGAGGGCTTTTCGTAAAATCATATCGAGGAAATCTGAGCCGGACAGGTGGCCGAAGAAGCCGGTCGCTGCGATGGGCATGACCGCCTCGGCAATCATCGTTTCAATCATCAGATCGAGCAGTGCATCCAGCCTGTTTTTATCTAACTCGACGACGCTGCGATAGCCCTTGACGAACTGGTCGAGTTTTTCTTCGTCGAAATAGTCGGGCCAATCGGCTGGATTCGGGCGGCCGCCGACGATGGAAAACTGCAGCATGCCGTTGGCAAGGTCGGTAATGGTCGAGGCGACTCTGACGGCGTCGAAATCGAAGACGGCGGCGAGCTTGCCTTTGGAAAATAGCATATTTCCCGGATGCCAGTCGCCGTGGATTACCTGCCGGGGCCAGGAGTCGAAGCCTAACTGGCTTATGCGAACGCTCGAATCGTTATAGAGTCTCATGAGCGTATCGGAGGTCGAACGCATTTGCGTATTGGGCAGGGCCGAGCGTTCGGAGCCGATGGTCTTTAGATGCCTGCGGACGGCGGCGGAATCGTGGTAGCAGTTGACTGACGGCAGCCGGTGCGGGAAGGAGGCCAGGAGCCGATGGAATTCGGCCAGGTGGCGGGCCGCTTCGGTAGTCTCTTCACACGAGCCGTCGAAACGTGTGCCGGTGACGAATTTGAAAAGTTCGTAGATGTGATGGTCCAGTTGCAGGGCGGTTTCGTTATTACCGCGTGAAGCCACCAGAGCGGTAACGGGAAAGGATTGGGCGGCGAGATGCTGTTGTATTTCGTGGGCGAATATCACCTGGGCCAGGTCGTCCTTGCCTTGCGGGCGGCGTTTCAATATATACTTGCCCTTTTCGGAGATGAGTACCATTTTTGGTGTGCGGCGATTGCCGCCGGAGAGCGGTTTGAGCCGGAGGATTACGCCGATGTCGTAATGGCTGAGGACGCAAACGAGCTCCTCGGAAGAAAATTGTGTGCCGCCTCGGGGCATAAAATCTTTGACTGTAAATTTTTTCCCCTGTTGGTCGGGGAGAATATTATTACCGGTTATTTGAACGCAATCAGAATGATAATTATCAGGAGGAATATCGCAGCGGCGGCGCTGAGAATCAGGACAGCCATGCGGTACTGGGCGATGGCACCCTCGCCGATTTGCTTTTCGTTACCTTCAATGGCTTCGCCTTCTTCCAATTGTGCAAGCTCGGTGACATCGAACCGGCGGCGCGCCTGAACCGGCGGCTTGCCCTCCTGAAGGGCTTCTAAATCCGTCAACAGTTCTTTCATATTGTTGTAGCGATTTTCTCGACGTTTGGCCATCATAATTTCGATGACTTCGGACACTCCCGCCGATAGTGAAGTATTGATATGGTCCGGCGGGATCAGTTTCTCACGAAGATGCTTTCTCATAACATCTGCAGAATTTTCCGCCATAAACGGCACTCTGCCGGTGACCATATTATAAAATGTAGACCCGAGGCCGTAAATATCGGCTCTGCCGTCGATGTCTATTTTACCGCGGATCTGCTCAGGTGCAATGTAGTACGGCGTACCGTAGGCCTTTCCAGCCTCACTTTGTGCAGCCTCGATATCAGTAGTCCCCCGCGCCAGACCCATATCGGCAAGCTTCACCGTCCCGCTCGTACTAATCATAATGTTCTTCGGCTTGACGTCACGGTGTATAAGATTACAAGCATGAGCATGTGCAAGTGCCTTAGCGACCTGAATAATAATCTCCAGCGCCTCCGCCTCCGAGAAAATCTTCCCCGCCGCCAAATCATCGGCAATTGTCCTGCCCTCGACACACTCCATCACAAAATAATGATATCCCCCCGCCTCTCCGACGTCGATCGCCTGCACAATATTCGGATGATTCAGCCTGCCTGCCGCCTGTCCCTCCTTATAAAACCGCTCGACGTACTCCGGATTCTCGCTGAAGCGCTTCGGCAGAATCTTGATCGCCACAATCCGATTCAAACTCAACTGCCGCGCCTTATACACAATCGCCATCGCACCGGCCCCGAGCTTGCCGAGAATTTTATAGCCGGGAATCTGATGTGCCGCGTCCTTGCTCTCGCTTATACTGCTCTTGAGTCTATCCGCCTGGCTCGCCGTAATATAGCCGAGCTCGATCATCAGGTCTTTGAGAATGATCGGATTGATCTCCCGCCGCGACCCCAACTCCTTGAGCGATTTGCGCAGCTCCTCATCCGTGCAGATTCCCTGCTCAATCGCCATTTTGCCGAATACAGTATCGTAGTTCGTTTCGTTCGTCATTAATATTCCAAAGGCAAACCGATGAAGCGCTTAGTGATGGACCAGTCCTTTGGCTTTAGTATCAAAACCCGATAACATTCCAGATGCGCTAATTATCGGTCGGGAAAAATACATTGTCAAAGAAATTCCACTGTTTCTTTTTGAAAACAGGAATTTTACACAGACTCCGAAAGAACGCAAGCTTAAAACAAAATCGACCCTTTTAACCCCCGAGTTTAGATGATTTTCCCCGTGAGATGGCGGCTTTTGGCCTATCTCATGGGGTAAATCTCGTGATTCGTATGGGCAATAGCTATCAATTCGTCCATCATCCCTCGTCCATCGTATCTCGTATTGAGCTCATAATTACTTTTTCAAAATTCGCTAATTCTCTAATCTCTAATTCACTAATTCGCTAATCCACTCGCGAATCGCGAAAACTGGCAATTCTTGCAGGGGATTTGAAATAGCAGTATAATGCCGTTGTTTAGAGAGAAAAATTTGAAAAGGAGATAACAGTTGAAAAAATCGAGAAGAATCGCCTTACTGCTGGTTTTGTGTCTTTCGTTTTCCGCTACTGCCCAGAAATTCGAAGGACTGGCACTAACGCCGCCCATGGGCTGGAATACGTGGAACACATTCGGCGGCAATATCAGTGAAAAACTAATTAAAGAGACGGCGTTGGTTATGATAGACAGTGGCATGCAGGAGGCCGGCTATAAATATATCGTACTCGACGACTGCTGGAGCACCAAAGAAAGAGACGAAAAGGGTAATCTTGTCGCCGACCCGGAAAAATTCCCGAACGGCATGAAGGCGCTGGGAGATTTTCTTCACGAGGCGGGATTCAAATTCGGTATATACAACTGCGCAGGTAATAAGACCTGCGCCGGCTATCCCGGCGGGCGCGGGCACGAGTATCAGGATGCAAGACTCTATGCATCATGGGGCGTCGATTATATCAAATACGACTGGTGCGAGCACGGCACCGCTGATGCAAGGGAAACGTATAAGACGATGCGTGACGCTTTACACGCCGCCGGTCGGCCGATTGTATTCAGCCTCTGCGAGTGGGGCAATAACAAGCCGTGGGAATGGGCCAAGGACGTCGGGCATCTGTGGCGGACGACCGGTGACATCGCCGACTGCTGGGACTGCAAAAGGCAGTGGTCGATGGGATTCAAGCTCATTCTGGACAAGCAGGTCGGGCTGGAAAAATACGCCGGGCCGGACCACTGGAACGACCCCGATATGATGGAAGTCGGCAACGAGGGACTGTCACTGGCCAAATCGAGGTCGCATTTTACATTGTGGTGTGTTCTGGCCGCCCCGCTGATGGCCGGCAACGACGTCAGGGTAATGACCGACGAAATTCGCGATATCATGACCGATAAGGAAGTGATTGCCATCGACCAGGACCCGTTAGGCAAGCAGGGCTATCGATACAAGGTCGAGGACGGCAAAGAGACCTGGGTAAAGGAGCTTTCCGATGGTGCCTGGGCCGTATGCATCTTAAACGCCACGGATAAACAGATGGATGTTGATATAAACTGGAATAAGTTGAATTTCCTGTTAGGCACGTATCAAATTCGCGACCTGTGGCAGAAGAAAGACTTAGGCAAATCGGATGTCACTTATTACGGGAAGGTCGCCTCACATGATGTAGCGTTGTTTAAATTAACTCCCATGAAATAGATTGCGTCGCAGTTATCCGGCACAGATTTGTTTTAAATCGGCGATGCTAAGGTTGCTAAGTTTATCGACGATTTTTTCAGCTAAGTGTAGCTGCCCGGCGTCGTAAGAATTCGTCACCGCGATAGAGTGCATCCCGGCAGCCTTAGCGGCTTGCAGGCCCCAAAGCGAATCTTCTATTACTATACATTGATCGGGTAAGATAGGATTCTGGTTTCCTGCCTGCGCAGGAATGACATTGTTGAATTTTTCTAAGGTCAGCAGGAATCCTTCGGGGTGCGGCTTGCCTTTTTTAACATGCTCGGCGGAAACAATCGTGACAAAAAAATGCCGTAACTTCGCTTCTTCCAGCAACAGCTCAATTTCGCTTAGCAGCGCACCTGAACAAATCGCCATGGGGACATTGTTTTTTGCCAGCATGTTCAGGAATTCATGCACGCCTTCGATTGTCCGGCCTTCGGTTTTCGCCAATTCCTCAAAGATATGGTTCTTTTGCTCGATAAGCTCCGGGATTTGCTGTCGGTTGATATCAAGCAGGCTGTTTTCGATAAGCTGCCCAAAGCAATCGGAGTCTGTATAGCCGAGATAGGTGGTGTAGTAATCTTTTTTGTCTATCTCGACGTCGAATTGGGCCAATACCTTATTGAATGCACGAAGATGCAAAATCTCCGAGTCCGTGATGACGCCGTCAAAATCAAATATAACTGCCTGGAGCATCGTAGCGAATTAGATAATTAGATCATTAGAGAATTAGTTAATTAGTTTTTCTTAAGAGACCGAATATATGTGCTAATTCCCTTAGATAATCCCCCGTATTCTTCATCCAAAAAAACAAACGTCTTTTTATTTATATATTTGAGTCCTAATGCTACCCTTAAGTGACTTCTTATCTCCTCGCATTCACCCCGAGATATATAAAGAACTCTTATTTTATCAGCAAAATAATATCTGCCATGAGCTTCGGCGATATTGGCAATAACTGAATTGGCCGAATTTCTTATTTGGCTGGATAGACCATACTTTTCTTCCTGTGGAAAAGCTGCTGTTATTTTATATATCTCCATAAGAAGGGCATACCCTTTTTTCCATATATTCAAATCGTAAAATCCTTTTGGCATTGCACTTTTTAATTAACTAATCTCTAATTCTCTAGTCTTCTAATCCTCTATTTCACTCCACCGGGACAGGGCCGACTAAAGATTCGTACTCGTTGAATGTTGATTTATCGCCGGTGCGAATCAGCTCTGCCAGTGCCGCAATCTTCGGTGCATTCTTCGTGACATACCTGCGGGCGATCATTGCCTTGCGTTCTTTGATGGGTATCGTTTTACCTGTATCAGCCTGGCCGTTTTCGGCAACCGGCACCTGCATGTCCACTTTCGTACTTGCCTGACCGCAGAACAGATAACCGTTAATCAAATCAATGGCGATATCGACTAACGGCCTGCCGTAGAGGTCCATATATTCGTTGCCGTTTTCCTTGATAAAGGCGACCGCCTCTTTCATTTTCTCCGTCCCATCGGCGAGTATTTCGAGCAGGTCTTTGACCTTTTCGTCATAATCCTGCCCGGCCAGTTCGGTAAGGAATTTTTCCGCCGTCCCGCTGCTGACACCGCGCACCGCAGCGACAACCTGGAGCTGGCTTGTCCCTTCGTAAATCGTCGTAATTCTGGCATCGCGGGCATACCTTTCGCAGGCATAATCCCGCATATAGCCGCTGCCGCCGAGGACCTGAATCGAATCGTAGGCAACGGTGTTGCACATCTCGGAACAGTAATATTTACTCATTGGCGTCAGCATTCCCGCCAGTCTCTTGTATTTGCGCGAATCGTTCTTGAGCTGCCTGGCTTGTTGCTTGTCTTCAGGCGGATTCGATTCGAGCTGCTTGAGGCAACCGAGCTCTATATCGACCACGCGGGAGGTTTCATAAAGCAGTGCCCTGCCGGCTTCGACAGCTATCTTCATATCAATCAGCATGTCACGGACTGCGGGGAGCTTCTCGATAGTGACGCCGAACTGTTTCCTTGTGGATGCGTAATCACGGGCAACGCGAAAAGCAGCCTCGGCTATACCCAGCGACTGGCCGGCGATGCCAATGCGGGCGCCATTCATCAAGCTCATCACGTAGGTAATCAAGCCCCGCTGACGCTCGCCTATAAGCTTAGCGGGGGCATCGTTGAAAAACAGCTCGCAGGTCGGGCTGCCATGAATACCGAGCTTGTCTTCCAGCCGGCGAACTTTCACCCAGGGTCCGCGTTCGACCAGGTACAGGCTCAGCCCCCTGCCGTCGGAGATTTCGGGCTCGCTGCGCGCCAGCACGAGCAGAATTTCGCCGCAGCCGTTCGTGATAAACCGCTTGACGCCTCGCACAAACCAATTGCCCTCGGCGTCCTGATAAACCCTGGCAGGTTTTTCTGCTTCCTGGTCGTGTCCGGAGACTTTTATCGCCTGTAAATCCGAGCCGGCATCCGGTTCGGTCAAAACCATGGCACCGGTGACTTTTCCGGCTGCGAAATCCGGCAAGTACTGCTGCTTGATGTCTTCGCTGGCAAAGGCATTTATCGTCTCGGCAATTCCCTGCAGGCCGAAAATGTTCATTAAAGCAGCGTCTGCCCGCGAGACCATCTCTATCGCAATCGAATAGACAAGGTTCGGGAAATTCAGCCCGCCGAACCGATGCGGC
>CAZMWN010000065.1:0-13850 GCA_964569935.1 uncultured Pirellulales bacterium | reverse complement strand
TACTACTTATAGCGATACAATCCTTGCACTTGAGGCTAATGGGAGAGGAGTATTTGATTTGGCCCGATGGTCAGTTAAGGGATGCAGACCGGACCTTCGTTTTGATGGCAAAAAATTGACGTGGGGTGAGACGGACTGGGATTTGTGTGTTGGCGACATTAATCTGAGCACACCTGAGCCACGGGTGGAAAATGTTCATAAAATTGTAAAATGCCTGAGAGCTGCGAAAATCTACCACGTGGACTTCTCACCAGATGGCAAATACATTGCATTCAGCTTCGGCCCTTCTTCCGGCGGCCAACAGGTAGGTGGCAAAGCAAGAGGCTGGAATATATGTGTTAGTGACCTTTCGGGAAAATGGGTGAAAATTACTACAGACGGTAATCACAACAAGGAACCGGATTGGGTACCGCTTTCAATGCCGTTTAAGCAATCTCAAAACCAGGATAAGGATGACCTCGCTGTAAAGATGTAAAAAGTACATGGGCACGCGATTAATAAAAAAAACAGGGGGACTCTTTTATCTTATACTGATATTGTCAACTATTCCCGGTTGCCGCCGTGTCAAAGATACAAACATTAAGCCTGAGGTTATAAAAACAAAGACCGGTGTGGAAATGGTTGTAATACCCGAAGGCTGGTTTGAGATGGGAAGCACAAAAGGGGGACCTGATGAGTTACCTGTGCACAAAGTATGGATTAGCTCCCTTATAATGGATAGATACGAAGTGCCACAGGAAGAATTCAGGAAACATCAAATCTCCGATCCCTCTGGCTTCAAGAATCTAAAAAATCCGTTAGAGCAGATAAACTGGACTGATGCTGCTATGTATTGCAACGACCGCTCGTTTGCAGAGGGCTTGGAGGAATGTTATGATGAAGAGACTTGGCAATGCAATTTCCAGGCAAATGGATACAGACTTCCCACAGAAGCGGAATGGGAGTATGCTTGCCGGGCCGGGACAAAAACAGAGTACAGCTTCGGCAACAATACAAAGAAAATAGGAAGGTATGCCTGGTACACTGGTAATTCATTAAAAAAGACTCATCCTGTTGGACAGAAGAAACCCAATCCCTGGGGTCTTTATGATATGTATGGAAACGTTTCTGAATGGTGCAATGACTGGTATTCCGAGGACTATTACAAACAAAGCCCACAGCGAGACCCAAAGGGCCCACCAATCGGCAAGGAAAGAGTGCTGCGAGGTGGGGCATGGAATTCCGTCCAGGAGAGCTGCCGGTCTGCATACCGAACGAGTGACCCTTCTATCAATGACACTTGTTTGTCCAGTGATTCTATTGGTTTTCGGTGCGTAAGAAATATTGCCCTCAATGCAGACGTAAATGCACCGAACGTAAACGCTACGGAGCAGAACATGAACAATAAAAATCAGCCGAATAGAAACTACAAAACAGGCTTTGTATATCATGATATCTATCTCGAACATAAAACAACCGCAGGCCATCCCGAAAGCCCACAGAGACTGATTGCGATAGTAGAGAACCTAAAAGAAAAGGGATTATACTCTGAGCTGCTACTGATTACCCCTTCGCCTGTCGGCCAGAAATGGCTCACGAAGATTCACACAACCGAATATATAGAACGAGCTAAAAGAAGCTGTGAAGAAGATGCAGGATATCTGGATTCTTTAGATGTCCCTATATCATCAAAATCCTATGAGGCAGCGCTTATGGCCGCCGGAGGAGTACTCTCGGCAATCGATGCAGTGATGGAAAGAAAAATCCGAAACGCCTTTTGCGCTGTTCGTCCCCCGGGTCACCACGCAGTAGAAGACAGAGCATTGGGATTCTGCATATTCAACAATATCGCAATAGGTACCAGGTACATCCAGGAAAAATACAACCTTTCTAAGATACTCATCATCGACTGGGACGTTCATCACGGCAATGGAACTCAAGCGGCGTTTTATGATGACCCCAATGTATTATATTTTAGTGTCCACCGGTATCCCTTCTATCCGGGAACTGGGAGCGAAATGGAAAATGGCATTGATAAAGGTTTGAATTACACCATCAATGTACCTTTACCGGCTGGTTCGACAGATGAGGACTACCTGAGGGCTTTCAAAGAGAAACTCAAATCCGCAGCCCTATCGTTTTCGCCGGACTTTGTGCTTATCTCTGCCGGTTTTGACGCCCACAAGGACGACCCGCTTGGGGGTATGAAAGTGACCGAAGAGGGCTTTGTCCAAATGACAAAGATTGCCAGGGATATAGCCAAAAAATGCTGTGAATCCCGGCTGATCTCCATTCTTGAAGGAGGTTATAATCTGGAAGCATTAGCAGCTTCAATCGAAGCACATATCCGAGTTTTAATAGAATAAAAGGTTGCGAAATGTTATTTCACACCTGGCCATTTGTACTATTCTTCCTGATTGTATATTCGGTTTACCTGATTCTTAAAAGAACGAGGTTCGGTCTTGCCTGGCTTTTAATAGCTTCATATTTTTTCTATGGATGGGTCAATCCACTCTATGTATTTCTGATTCTTTATCCAACCCTGATTGACTATGCCGTATCCGCACGAATGGAGAAAAGCAAACGGCCCAAGATGTGGCTCTCTGTAAGTATAGTTAATAATATCTTATTACTTGGCTTTTTCAAATACGCCGACTTCATTACAGACAACATTAATATTCTGCTTTCTTCATTTCAAATCCCGTACGAAATCGCCGCACCCGGTATACTTCTGCCCGTAGGGATATCGTTCTATATCTTCCAGTCGATGGGCTATATAATCGATTTTTATCGCGGCAATATTCAAAGGGAAAAGAGTTTCATAAAATATGCCACCTTCGTTTCGCTTTTCCCTCGATTGCTGGCCGGACCGATCGAAAGAGCCGGGAACCTACTGCCACAGTTGGGCAGAAAAACCAGGCTCAATATTGAGGATATTACAGAAGGCCTCTCCCTTTTCGTCGTGGGTCTGTTCAAAAAAGTCGCCCTGGCGGATTATCTGGCACTCTATGTCAATAACGTCTATAGCAATCCTGAGCAATTTCAATCGCCCGCCTTGATACTGGCGACTTTTTTATTCGCATGGCAGATTTACTTCGATTTCAGCGGCTATACCGATATGGCACGGGGCGTAGCACGAATGATGGGTTTTCGCCTGATGCTGAACTTCAACAATCCGTATCTGGCGACCGGCCTCGGCGACTTCTGGTCCAGATGGCACATTAGCCTGTCTTCCTGGTTCAAGGATTATGTCTATATCCCACTCGGGGGCAATCGAAAAGGCAAGTTTAACACTTATCGAAATATGTTCTTAACTATGGTTATTTCAGGCCTGTGGCACGGTGCAGCCTGGACGTTTGTCATCTGGGGCGTGGTACATGCGCTCGGCCGATTCCTCACACGAGAGCTGGAACGTACCAAGTTCTACAAAGAGAAGGTACCGACAATAACCAAGCAACTGTTCGTTTTTGGTTTTGTCTGCTTTGCCTGGATTTTCTTCCGAGCAGAAAGCATCAATGATGCATGGATTATTATAATAAGAATATTTACCTCAGGATTGGCGAATCCGTACTGTCCGGTATTTGCTTTGGCTTTAATTCTCATTGTGTGGCTCTACCAGTTTGCGTATGAATCCAAGTTGAAAAGTGTTCTCGAACTAAAATCTGTACGTATAGCATGTGTTGTTCTTATGATTTTTTACTTAGCAGTTTTTGCTCCATCGAGCGAACAGGCGTTTATATATCTGCGATTCTAAAATAGTGATTATGAGGATCTAAGTTAATGTCTGTAAATAATACAGCAGATTTTCAAAAAACAATAGTGCCCTTTAGCTCGAACTGCATTCGATTGTCTATTGGCCAGTGGATTATCGTTGCAATTATTTGCTTAGCTGCTTCATATTTAACTCCTGCCCTCTGGGAACGGCTTGAGGAATATTCACCCGGCCCGGATTATCGAATACCCTACGAGCTGAGTAATGACTACTGGCTCTACGAACGCTACTGCCAATTGGCATGTTCCCGGAATGAAACGCTTGTTATCGGGGATTCGGTTATATGGGGACATTACGTCTCCAGGGACAACACTTTATCATTCTATCTAAATGAAATGGCTGGCGCTATACAATTCGCCAACATGGCTCTGGACGGAATCCATCCGGCGGCCATGGAGGGGCTGCTGCGTTATTATGGCAAAAACATCTCGAATAAAAATGTTATTTTACATTTCAATCCGCTCTGGATGAGCACATCCAAACAGGATTTGCAGACCGAAAAAGAATATCATTTCAACCATCCGAAGCTCGTAGCACAGTTCACACCGAGAATCCCCTGCTACAAAGCCCCCTTCTCCACCCGGCTATCAGCGGTAATCAGACGATATTTCGTTTTGCCGAACTGGATATCTCATGTAAATATCACATATTACAAAAGTAGTGATATACCAGCATGGACTATCGAAAATCCTTATAAGAATCCATTCAAAGCCTTGACTTTCCAGATTCCCAGCGCAGACAAATATGATAATCCCGAGAGTTCCGCTGTGAGGCGTCCCCAAGCGGACAATCAGCTTCAAAAAGATACCGGTACTCCGTTAGGAGTCCCAAGGACAGATGGTTATCAATGGGTCGCAACAGAGACTTCACTGCAATGGGATGCCTTCGGCCGATCAATCCAACTTCTTAGAGAAAGAGGAAATAGTGTGTTTGTTCTCGTGGGGCCCTTTAATGAGCATACGCTTGAAGGGACAAGTCTCGAAGCCTACCAAAGATTGAAAAACGAAATTGAACAATGGCTCCTACAGAATAATATCGCCTATTATATGCCGCCGGTTTTACCTGCGAAAATGTATCAGGATGCGAGTCATCCGTTAGACAAGGGATATGCCATGATTGCGAAACAACTCTTTGAAAATCAATCTTTCAATTCGACCATTCTCCATACCACCGAATCCAACTTGCCCAATCAATAGGCTCCGCCCGGGCATACATATCGAAATTACACTCTTGCGAATTTTAAGGATTGCTCGTCAAAAGGCGATTGCAATGTTTAAAAGAGTAATCTACAATAAAAACAAATTTATCGAAGCTTTATATATGACAGAGTATAGTGTTCAAAAGCCGCTTTCGTTATTACAATAAAGTAATCGGTTATGGAATCTCAAAAAGTATTAATAGCCTTTGGGATCACACTATTCGCCGGCCTGGCAACCGGATTCGGCAGCGCTCTGGCTTTTGTAGCCAAGAGAACAAACACAAAACTCCTTTCTGCAGCCCTTGGCTTTTCCGGCGGTGTTATGATTTATGTTTCTTTTGTCGAGATATTTCCCAAGGCAAAAGATGCTCTCGTTATCAAATTAGGCGAAGTCGGAGGGTACTGGGTCACTGTTCTGTCTTTTTTTGCTGGAATGTTATTCATCGGCCTTATCGATAAAATGGTGCCGGACTTCGAAAATCCGCATGAAGTGCATCGAGCCGAAGAAATGAACGAAACGGAACAAGCAAAACAGTTCAGGAAACTATACCGAATGGGCTTGTTTGCAGCAATTGCAATAGCAATCCACAACTTCCCGGAAGGAATCGCCACCTTTGTCAGCGCCTTGAAAGATACAAAACTCGGAATAGCAATAGGTATTGCGATAGCGATACACAATATTCCGGAAGGTATTGCCGTTTCGATTCCCATATTCTATGCAACCGGTAGCAGAAAAAAGGCGTTTGTTTATTCTTTTCTTTCAGGAGTAGCTGAACCGGTTGGGGCTCTGTTAGGGTATTCAATTTTTATATGGTTCTTTAACGATATTGTATTCGGTGTGCTTTTTGCTTCGGTCGCCGGGATTATGGTATTTATTTCGCTCGATGAACTATTACCAACCGCCAGGGAATATGGCCACCACCACTTAGCAGCTTACGGCCTGGTTGCAGGTATGATAGTCATGGCAGCAAGTCTGCTCCTATTTGCATAATTTTTTTGCTCGAAAAAAACCTTAAAAGCCTATCAAGTAGTTTTTCTCTGACTTTGATTTATACATACAACCTGAAAGACAAGGTTCTCTTTTGTTCACTACCCTTGTAATCCCGAGGCGGACCATAGAACGGAACGAATATAATTTAATATGACTGTCACCTCGCAAGCTTTGGTTTTGCCACCCGTGCGATTTTTTGGACCTCACCCATTGATGAATCATAGGGACGAAGTATAAAGCTATACTTATATTGTTCGTTGCCCGGTAACGTAAACTCCGGATGTGTCCTGGCACCCCAACTGTCGTCTCCACCGACACCCATCTGTCGGTAATCAAGGTTCAGGTACACTTCGTCACGACGTTGTACCTCGTAGAAATGCGCGGGACCATCAAGGTCTTCCGCCTTATAATGAAGCGCGCAAACGCTCAACAGCGGCATTCCTATAGCCAGTAGCCCAACGCCTTTATCATTGGTCAAAGCCACCCAGCGAACATCCACCTTATTACCGGTTTCAGTAGGCTCGGAATAATCAAACCATTGCTCTTCGACCATACCCTGATATAAGTCCACACGGGCATCACAGCGATCCCAGTAGGTTTCCTGGGGGCCGCGTCCGAACCAGCGGATTTTCTCAAATCCCTGCGGCAATGCCATCATCATCCCAAACCGGGGTATCTCCGGTAAATTTTCGGCGGTGGCATGACATTCAGCATCGACCATAATTGTACCATCTCCATATATCCTATAATTCAATTTGTAATCGCCCTGAACATCTTCAATACGCGAGACTATAGATATCTGGATTACTTGCGGCGAAAGCTGCGTCACTGTAACATTCCGGGGCATCCAGCTCTTCATGGCAGTTTTCCAAATTCCACAGCGACGCGACATGTCGTTGCCGCGGTCGTTATCCGTAGGCGCACGCCAGAAATCAGGCGTCAGTGGCTCGGCGATCAATTCTGTTCCTTTGTAACGCATCGAACTTAAAAAACCCGAAGCATTGTCGATGACAACCGAGAAATCCATCCCATCAACGCGAATTCCGTTATCCTGGTTATCTAACTTAAGTGGCGGCATCTGGCTCGTATCTGCAGTGGTAGAGGGCTCTTCGAATGATAGTTTGAACTGTTCCCAGGCTATTTCATGCCCCGCCGGTGCCCATGGTTGCTTGTCCTTGAGCACAAAACTCAAATCAAGAAAATACTCCACACCCGGCTCAGGTGAGATCGCATCGACCGGTAAAGCGATTTGCTTTAATTCTCCCGGCCCTATATCCAGATTTTCCAGGGCCCCGGACTGAATAACTTTGTCATCAGCGCTAATTGTCCAGGAGCCTTTGATTAAATCATTGAGTGTCGTGAAAAAATAGCCGTTCTTGATTTCAATCTCCCCCTTTTCCAGATCAACTGCCTTAATATGGATGTTCTGATAGATTTTTTTTATTTCGGCCAGACCCGGATGAGGCGTACGGTCTGCAGAAACAAGTCCGTTACAACAGAAGTTCTGGTCGCTGGGTGTTCCTTCGGGGCCGAAGTCACCGCCAAAAGCCTCGAAGGTTTTATCGCCCGGCTTTACCTTAAGGAATCTGCCGTTGCGGTCTTCAACAACAGGCTGACGCAGACCCTGATCCACCCAGTCCCAGACCCAGCCGCCCTGCAGATAAGGCTTGTTGTAGATTTGCTTCCAATAGCTCCAAACATCACCGTTACTATTGCCCATGGCATGTGTATATTCAATCAATATGAATGGACGATTTGGAGCCGGTGTTCTTGAAGAATATCTTCTAAGAGTATTTGGTCTGCTGTACATAGGACAGACAACATCGGTGTTTGGGCGCTCACCGGCTTCGCATGAAGTGATCAATCGGCCGGGATCCCGCTCATGCATCCATTTAGAAGTAGCATCTATATTACGGCCCCAGCCGTTTTCATTACCGACCGACCATATAATGATTGAGGCATGATTTTTATCTCGCTCGACCATTCGAACCGTACGATCCATATACGCCGCTTCGAACCGAGAATCGTTTGTCAGATCACGCGCACCGTGACATTCAATGTTAGCCTCATCAACCAGGTATATTCCATAACGATCGCACATATCATACCACGCAGGAGTATTCGGGTAGTGACTCGTACGCACTGAGTTGATATTATTTTGTTTCATAATCATAATATCCTGAACCATATCCTCAGGCTTTACATAGTGCCCCCGGTCGGGATGATGCTCATGTCGGTTGGTACCCTTGATAAAAATCCTCTGGCCGTTTACCAAAAGATTGCCGTCTTTGAGCTCAACCTTGCGGAATCCGATATTTACGGGAATCGCCTCTATAATCTTTTCATCAGCTCCTTTGAGCGTGAGCAGTAAACGATAAAGGTAAGGATCCTCCGCCGACCAATTACGAATATTTTTAACATCACCAGAGAGAGTTTGCATTGCCTGCTGTCCGGCGGGTATGTCACATGAAGCCGACATCACAGGTAAAACCCGATCGCCCTGAGCATCCAACAACTCAGCGGTTAGTGTAACATTTTCGGCCCGGGACTTTTTATTATCTATTGTCAAATCAATCTCAAGTTGGCCGTTTTTAAGGCTTTCATCAAGCGGGGTTTTAACCTCAAAGTCAAAGATATGTAGTGTGCCGGGCGACCAGATATAAACATCCCGGAATATGCCGCTTAGTCTCCAGAAATCCTGGTCCTCCAGCCATGAGCTGTCGTTCCATCGAAAGACCTGCACAGAAATCTGGTTCTTGCCCGGCTTAACAACATCTGTAATATCAAATTCAGCCACAGTCCGACTGTCTTTGTTCATACCAATCTTCTGACCGTTGACCCAAAGGAAAAAGAAGGAATTCACTCCGTCAAAAATTATATGAATTCGTCGGCCGTCCCATGCCTGCGGAACTTCAAATGTACGACGGTAGGAACCAACATGGCTGTTAATTTTAGGTATTGCCAACGGTCGTTGTCCCTTCCTTCGATCCCAACGTTCAATAGTATCCCATGGATATCTGACATTAGTGTAGATAGCCACACCGTAACCCTGAGTTTCCATATTCGAGGGTACTGGGATGGTGTCCCATTCAGAGTCATCAAAATCCGTCTGGTAAAAGTCGGTCGGCCTTTCATCAGGATTCGGAGACCACAGGAACTTCCAGTCTCCATTCAACGAGCTAAACCAGAGGGACCTGGAACGGTCTTCAAGTGTGGCTATTGCTTCAGTTTGCTTTGCAGCTTCGATATCTGGATAGATCATCATCGTTGCGTGAGGCGCCAGGCGATTTTGACCTAATAATTCTGGATGCTCCCATTCATTTCGAGTTTCGTCCTGAGCTGTCGTCAATCCTATCATAAAAACAGCCGGCACAAGCATACCAACGAGGGAAAATTGGAAAAGTTTCTTGAGAAAACTCATAAGATATTTCTCCTTTCTTAAACAATAAGCTTCGTACTTATTGTGCCAAATGGTTCTTTATTTCAAAACCCAACATATATAACTTTTCTACTATATAGTCAATCCCGGAAATAGTATAGTTTTCTCCCTTAAATATTTTAAGCCTATATCTTCCGCTTTTATCCTCTAACGATGAATCCGAGTGTTAACTCACTTCTCCTCTTCCAGTTGCGGGAGCAACCGGATGTACGTTGGTTTATTACGGTCGCAGGTAAGTTGGCCGTCTTTATATTCAAGTTCGACAACCTGGATTAAAGCACGCCGTTGTGCGTAGGGATCATCAGTGTCCATATTCTCTTTGCTGTAGCCAGTGAAGTAGAATAGAAATGCGCGGTCCCCACTGATCACGACATCTCCGTGGGAGCCTCTTTGTCCATCCGATGGGTGCTGTCCCGGTTCTACAAGTAGATTATTTTTCTGCTGCGTCCAATTCAGACAATCATCCGAACTGTAAATTCCGAGACCCTGCCACAGGTCAGGAACCATCCAGTAGCGACCCTTCCAGTGAAACACCTTGGGCCCTTCACCATTCCGGTCACCGATGGCATTTCCGTGAGTCTGCCATTTGTAAAGGTCTGGACTGTCCGCATACGAGAGAGCCATTTTAGCACGTTCATCCTTATACCACATCCGCCAGGTGCCGTTCGGAAGCTGAATCACACAGGCATCGATAACTCGGTCGGACTTGAGGTCCAACGTAGATTCATATTTCCATTTGATCATGTCTTTACTTGTAAAATGAACGATTTCACGAGGGTGCTTCCAATTCGTGAATACCCCCGGTACGAAACTGAGATACATGTGATAAGTGCCTTCATGATGAATCACTTCCGGTGCCCAATATGTATATTCGCTTAGTCCATGTGAGTAGTCGATTTCAGCATTGCCCCGATATGTCCAGGTCGCTCCGCCGTCGGACGATTCGGCTATACCAATGCGTGAGCCGTGAACCCAAGTCACACCAGAAGTGTTGGGCTCTGTTGCGCGGCGGGCTGTATAAAACATGAACCACTTATTCTCAGCGGTGTTAAAACAAAGAACCGGGTCGGTAGGAGCGTCATAAACAGGGTCACGATACAACGGCTTCGGTGCCAATTTACCCGGGCGAACTTCCTGATTTGATGAAAGTGCTAAGGGTGAGACAGTTCCCGCAACGAAAATACATACGAAGAATAACAATAAAATAGTCCTATCCATTATGCGGTCCTTTCTAACCAATCGATGACAAAATCGCTTAATCTTTGGAATCAGCTCAAGTAATTTGAAATACAAAAGCAGAAGCGTTCATATATTTTCCTCCCTGAGACGCAGTAAAAAGATAGGCTGGTCTGCCATTTCTCATGAGGATTTGCGGTCTTTCCAAGCGTCCGTATTTTTTCAAATGGGCCGGGGCAGGCGGTTGTTTGACATACTTACTGACCGGATAATAGGCAATCTTCGGATCAGACCATTTAATACCGTCTTCAGATTCCAGATACAGGCCGACTTCATGATTAAAAATTCCCATGTCACGGGCAATCATCTTGAATTTGCCGTTTTCGATAAAAATATACGCATCCTCAAGCTGCCTGTTATCTCCCAATCCTGAGTAGTCGATGATCGGATTATCTTTATGCTTGATGTAAGGCCCTTCAAGCTTATCTGCAATGGCAAGGCCGTACTTTCGGTTTCCGCGAATCGTGGAATTTGAAGAATTATAATAGTCGCTGGAATTCCATGATTTATAGTATATCCAATATTGCCCATTCGGGTGTTTTACAAAAGAAGGATTCGAAGTGCAGTGATTATCCCATACATCTTCGCCTCCTGGTTCGATTAAAGGTCTGTCCATTCGTTTCCAGGGACCGGAAAGCGAATCGGCAACTGCAAACCCCACACGCTTTGTGTCTGTTTTTTTATTGGAATTGCCCATATAGAACAGGCAGTATTTGCCATCAACTTTTTGAATGTGAGGATTGTGACATGTGGTGGCGTCCCAGAAACCTTCGCCTCGCGGTGACAGGACAGTTTCGATATATTCATAGGGCCCTTCGGGTTTATCCGCAACGGCGTGGGCAACTTCCGAACTGCTTATCCAGCCTCCCATTCTCCGCCGTGCGGGCCATCGAGAAAAGAAAACATGGACTTTGCCGTCCGGACCTTCAATCGGGCTTGTCCCCCAGACGTACCAGTCTTTCATCTCAAGAATACGCCCCATCGGCTTCAAACGCCTGCAAAAATCAGAAACTTGCTCGGTAGAAAAAGAGTCCACTTGGGGAAGCCTCACGGCGGAACCCCCCGAACCGGTAGAAAAATATCTGAGCATCGGAACCGCAGCCAAATTTATCATGAAATTTCTTCTTGTTATCATTTTAAGTTACCTACTTATAAAGCTGAATGATTCACTATCTTCATAAATCCAGTATTTCGTAAGGCACTAAAGTGACAGGCCCAATTAAACCTGAATCTCTTGGCGGCCAGTTTGATGCATTGAAAAGTCCGTCCGGCCCTCTGTTACTTCCTACTCTCGCTGGGAAATTGATATTATAAAACTTCTTCCAATTCACATTTCGTTTGTCCATATCGGCGATGCGGTTGGCCATTAAGTTGGAGACCTTAATTTCGAGAGTATTCTCCACCAGCATCGACTCATTGGGAATTCGGATTTGAAACTTCGGACCAATAAGCGTTCCCAATTCCTGCCCATTGAGGATTACAACAGCACTTTCGCACACCCTGCCCAAATCAAGCTTCCAGCCATCAGCCTGCTGCGTGGATTTTGGGAATGAAATAACATATTTGGCGGTGCCGGAAAATTTCTTAACCGTTTCTCCACTATACTCTGTCCAGGAGCCTAACTGCTGAATTTCTACGCTTTGAGGCAATTCCGGGCCACCTTCAACAAAGCTTACTGTCCATGTTCCTTTAATTTCCTGAGGTTCACCTGTGGTTTTAGTATATCTATACAAAGGCCCCTCAACCTGCGTGTCAAACGTCTTCAACATACAGGATTGCCCGGGGGCAAGCTGTAAATAAACTTCATTTGTCCCCGTCTCGGATTTTCGCATCGCAGCCAATCCGGTTTTACCATCCATAGGACTAAAAATTGCAACCGACTTTGCACCGGATTCTATTGGTATCCAGCCATCCACTAGGCTATTCCTGATATTAACACTTCTGAGGCCCCCTCTTTGATCACCACCGCGTTGAGCGTCACCACCTCGGATATCAACATAATTATTCATAAAATAATAGCGGCCATTTGCATAGCTACGACGAATAAACCTGATTCCACGATCTACCATAGGCTCACGTTCGATTCCCGCATAAGAAAGTAATTGTCCCAGATTATCGCCCATCAAAATTCTGCCATTGCCAACCGATGCGATTTGAATATCCGGATTATTTGTCTCAGCAAAATCCAACTGTGCAACCGAATTCTTAAATCTGTTTCTGCGCTCATCGAGATTTCCCCATCCCGGCACATCGGACGGCAAGCCATTATGCATAATAATAGTGGTACCTTCTCGGGCCAAATCGACGAGCTTTTCGAATGTCGCCAGAGGAATAAGCTGGCATTCCGGTACAACCACGGCTTTATATAAAACACCGCCGGTCTGAAGTGCACTATCTGCGTATTCCACATTGCCAAGCTGAATATCCGAGATGAAATCGAATGTGTAACCGGCCTCCAGCATTTCCTGCCCATCGCTTCCCGTCGTTCCCGGGGCTGATGCCCGAAAATGCGGTAACATACTTCTGCCATCGGTTCCCGACCACTGGTCATAAATAGGGAAATAAAGAAGCACATCATTATCCGGCCAGCCTGCCTGAAGGAAAGACTGGCAACGAGTGACATACATATTTAACGTTGAGAAATCGTTCCAGAAAGAGTTTGTCGGGCCGAAATGAACCGAGGCATAGAACATCCAGCCGGGCCAGTCTTCATCCGGTGGTGAAAAAGTCGTGCCGTGATAACAAATATGATTAATACCGCCAAGAAAGAAACTGTCCAACGCAGTTTTTACATCTCCAAGGCCGGAGAGGAAATGTTCGTTCAGCCATGTAGCAGCCTCACACGAGGCCAAAGGCTTGCCTGTGACATGTGCTGCGGACGAGGCGAATTTAAAACCTAATATGTCCGAACCTTCGGTCTCGGGGATACCGCTTGCGGCATACAAATCCAAAAGATTGGCCGGTGAGCCGTGAGCCTGGTTTCGAGTTATCGCACCCTTACTCGCCGCCCATTCGCCCCAGGGAATTGTGAAACGCTCAAGAAGCAAATCGGAAATCGTTTCACGGTAGTCACTCATTACCCGGCTGTTCTTATCGACCGAATCGTTCCCGAACAAAGCCGGCAAATGTTCACGCAGGTCATAACCTCGCCGCGTCTCGAATTCCTCGAAAAATTTGCCAGTCCAGTTCGATTCTCCCGAGGCGTCATCGACTTCATAGGAATCATTAAAATATG
>CAZMWN010000064.1:0-13870 GCA_964569935.1 uncultured Pirellulales bacterium | reverse complement strand
CAGCAGTCTTGAGCTGAAAGATCCTCACAGCGATAACAGCCGGCCGGACAACTGGGCCGGAAGTGACGAAACCGCCAAGGCAACCTGGACAACCGTCAGCCACACCGGGATTCTCGACCATGGAGATGGGCAATGTAGAGAATTCGAGCTGATGTTGCTGGACAACGGTGAATGCATGGTTGACGACATTGTCATCAAGAAAAGCAGCGAATCCCAAAACCGGGTCAGTAACGGCAATTTCGAATCATGGGAAAACGGATGGACCATCGAAGGCAACCATTCTGAATCATTTGTCGAAAGCAACAATGGCTATGGTAGCTCCAAAGGCATGCATCTGATTGCTACAGGTGACGGTGACAACCTCCCCAACTGTCTCAGGAAAGATCTTACACCGAGGCTCAGGGAAAACGACACAGCAAACATTAGTGCTAAAGCGCGATGGTTACACGGGAACAGAAACTTATTGATCCGGCTCCATGGTAATTATCTGGAAGCGGTCGGCACACTCAATGTTCCTGATAACCTTGGGACTCCCTGCGAACAAAACAGTGCATATACCGACAACTCCGGACCGGTGATTGAGAATACTATACATTCACCGATTTTACCTGAACCGGATCAAGAGATTACAATTACTGCCCGAATACATGATCCGGATGCTGTTAAAAATGTGACTCTATATTATCGTATTGATCCAAGTACAGTATATAACACCACTGCAATGAATGATAGTGGCCTATATGGTGACGTATTGACAAACGACGGCATTTACAGCGCCACTATTCCCGGCAAAGCGAGCGGGACAATGATAGCGTTTTATGTGCAGGCTCAAGACAATGCCATTTCTTCGGCTGTGAACCGATTTCCAGCCGGTGCTACTGACAAGGAAGCACTTATCCTGGTTGGCGATTCATTAGCTCCAGGTGTATTCGGTAATTACAAGATGTGGATTGATACCGCCAACAGCAACTACTGGTCAGACCAGCCTAAAATGAGTAACGAAATGATTGACGGCACATTTGTCTATGGTGATTTCCGGGTTGTTTACAACGCGGGTATAAGAATGCGTGGCAGCGGATGGATCCGTTCCCGCTTCGACGATCCGTTTATAGCGATAGCATCATATATTGTCAAAGTCGACAAAGCCGATCGCCTTATGGGCGCCACATCGCTGAACTTGGATAACCTGAAACAACAGGATGTGTGGGGACGGGGTGTACTTGATCCGACTTTTCTGTTTGAGCGCATGTCGTTTTGGATCGGTGAACGCCTCGGCGTGGAAACCTGCTACCAGCGGTTTATCCTGCTGTATCTCAACGGCATAAAAAAAGGCGTTGTATTTACCGACACCCAGCATCCCAACAGAGATTACATGCGCTGCTGGTTTCCGGATGACGATGACGGCCATTCCTTTGAGGCTGATTCCTGGTTCGAGTACGACAATGATTTCCCGGGCTACATAGAAAATGCCACACTTGAGCGTTTCACCACTACCGACGGCGTACTCAAGCAGGCTCGCTACCGCTGGAACTGGGAAAAGAAAGTTGCACACGCCGCAGACGACGATTACACGCCGCTCTTTGAGCTTATTGATGTAATGAACAGCAGTGCCGATTATTATGACAGAGTCGATGCGATGGTGGATTGGGAACAGTGGATGCGGGGATTCGCCATACGTCGCGGTGCAGCGGCAGATCGCGATGGTTATGGATATGAGGCCGGCAAGAATGCTTATATCTATAAGGGACATAACTCAAAATGGAAACACATCCTGTGGGACCTGGACCTCGGTTTTGGTATCGAACGCCCCTATACTGTCGGGCTGTTTTCTGAAATCAATGATCCTGTACTAAATAATTACTTCTTTCAGGAACCTGCATTCCGCCGAGCCTACTGGCGCGCCCTGCAGGACCTTGTTGACGGACCAATGGCTCCGGATAACTTCGATCTCGTCGTCGACGCCTATTACCAAGCGTTCCAGGACAATGGCATTGTCACGGATAATCCAACTGCTGCAAAAAGGTGGGTCAGTGACAGACGCGGGTATATCCTGAACCAGCTCAATTCGGTCTCTGCAAATTTCAGGATTACGACCAATAACGGCAATAATTTCTCCACCGCAGCGTCACCCTATACCTTCGAAGGGACGGCACCAGTAAAAGTCGATACCATCACAGTGAACGAGCAAGTACATCGGACCACCTGGACCGACATGACAAACTGGTCGGTCGATGTCGAACTCATTCCGGGTCAGAACGACCTAGAATTCAAAGGATACGGCAGCAACGGCCAGGAGCTTGATGATATGAATGATTCGATGACTGTCACCTATAACGAAGAGTAGGGAAAATAGGGACAGTAACCAATTTTTTAAAAGGTTATTAACGGCTGCCAGGGCTGGGAAAGCCGGGCTGCCAGGATGCGGGCTCGTTCCATGTTGCTGGATGGGCAGTAGGATCGATAATTTCCAGTGATTGACCCTGGCCGTCGGTAGCCGGATACCATTGGTCACTGTATTTGAACCTTAATATCGCTGCTTCCAAAGGTCGTGCAAGTTTAACGATGATATCCTCTCTGTTGTTGCTCAGCTCGCTGTCATACTCACCGGCTATATTGACGCCCAAACCGTTAAAGGCAGACATATCACTGACAACTAAAACATATTCCCCATGTCCGAGCCGTATATCCGGGAAGGTAAACTTAATACCTCCGGCCAGGCGAACACCGTTAAGATTGATTGGTATGTCGGAAATATTTTGAAGTTCAATATAATCGAATCTTGCTCCCCCCGGAGCATGGTACATTAATTCAGTAACACGCAGACCGGCAAGAACGTCCAAGTCTTCGAAAAAAGGAAACTCCTCATCTATTGTTGTGGATGTTATGTCCAGTTCGGTAGATATAATGAAGTCAGAACTGGTATTGGAGGCATTCAGACCCTGGATAGCTAATATATTGGAACCTTTTTGTAACAAGTCGATGGAAGAAGATATATCGATATTCTCGAAGACCCTTGCATTGTCATCGTTATGGGTTGTGTTGGCGTTGGAATTCCACATAGGTGTGCCGGTAAAGTTACGTCTGGCTACTTCTGTGCCGTTAAGGTAAGCTATAAAACCATCGTCATAACGAATCTTAAGCATCATAATGTTGAAATTGCTCGGGTCATCTTCGGTCGTAAATGGTATCCGGATATAACAAGTTGTATTATTATGCATCAGTTCTTCGAGGTCGAGGCTTATAAGGTGTTCATAGTCGGGATTTCTATCATAACCGACACCGCCGGGTTCACCTGCACTGACCATCCATTCAGAGTCATCGAACATTTCGCTTGCTTTCCAGTTATCATCGACGGGGCCTGTTGGAACGAGCACCCACTTTTCTGCATCTTCGGGTACAAGAGTACTTTCGGTCACTATTAGGTTATAGAATGTATTTCGAACGCCGGGAGTAGGCAACTCGAAGAACTCATAGTTGGCCGATGCATCAGGAGCACGACCCTGAGAAACATCTGTTGTCTGTGGACCATACAACACCTGGTCTATCAGGTTCGACTTCTCATCGTACAGGCGGATTATTTCGCCGTCGGTGGAAAGCTTGAAATCGACCTCCGATGGTTCATTGCCGTTGTTGGCCTTGAAAACGGCATAACCCTCGGGCGCAATGAAGCTAAGTGGGGCCAGCTTACTCTTGCTTAGTTGTGTCAGGAAATTGTCCATAAGGTATAGGCCGCTAAGCTTTACCGGAAGAATATTCGGATTGTACAATTCTATGAAATCATTATCGAACAGGACTTCGCCGTTTGCTAGCCACTCATTAATCTTCAGCTCGTCGGAATCATCCAGTGGCTGGACAATATTTGGCAGGCCGAAAGTCGGGCTATTTAGCTTCCACGCCCGATCATAACCAGCACGGCCGATGGAGTAATCTTGTATCTGTAGCCCGAACTCAACATAATCTAACAGACCACCGCCGTTGGCAGGTTTATCGTAAAGATACAAGCCTTCTCCTTCGGCATGTAGAGCAAATCCAACGTGATTCTTTATGTTCGTATTCTGGTCGCCATAAAGGATTAAATAATCGCCGGGTTGCATCGTAGTGTTGGTGACACTTTGCGAACTAAATACGAATTTGCGAGGCTCTGTGGGATTATCCGTCAGGCTCATGCCAGTTAAATCCAGCGGTACCGGGCCATCGTAATATAACTCAATTAAATCAGATTTGGATTCATTGGTATTCGCTAATATTTCATTTATGACCAATTCGGAGTAAGATATATCAACGGTCCAGGTCTTCGAGGCGGTTGGCTCATAATCACTTTGCCAGAGACCGGCGGAATTCCTGCCGATCATATAAACCGTGTAAGAATTTCTGTTGAGAAGGTTATTCAGTTCAATTGGCACATCCACGGACAGTTCTTCACTCCACGGACCTGCGGGATTATTGATGGAGTATTTGTAATGCGTGATACCGGGACCACCGGCTGTTAATGTGGCATTTCTATGATAAGTTACTGGGCCAGGTTCGCCGAATATTGCGGCCCCGGTGGGGACTAATGCGCCCATGTCGAGTCCCCATGGGCCTGCTCCAATAGCCGCAGAGTCGGATTTTAGATGGAAATCGTCCTGTCCATCGACAAAAAGCGGATCAGCATCAATATTGTCAACACCAAGATAGTGCCAATCTAAGGGTATTATAGAATTAGAAACCGTCAGTTGGGTCGAAAGGCCGATTTGGTCAAAAACAATTCCTGCATTCCAGAATATACTGCCGTCCACGTAGGCACCGAGACCCGGTCCACCGGTTTGTCCTGGCAAATCAAAATAAAGGGCTGATTTATCTACATCTACAACAGTGTTGTTAACGAATGTCACAAAGGAATCTTCCTTTATGAGTATGATGTGGTCCACATCGTAAAAAATGTTTCGGACAAGCATTAAATTCTTTTCTCTTCCAAGAGAAATGACATTGCTCTCGCCCGGGTCTGTATTATAAACGTCTTCATGATAGTGCATGAAAACATTTCCTTCAATATGTGCATCGGATTCAAGATCCAAGGCTTCATCTCCACCACCCAAAAACTGATTATTGAGTATTTGTGGAATTGGGCCGGGTCGAGTTGCTCTGTCAAAATCAATTGCGTCGTTATGCCCCGGCGTTTTGCCGAAGATATTGTTTTCAATAATAAGCTCGCCGTTTGGCATGATACCGCTGCCCCATATATGTTCGCTGCGATTATTGGTAGGCGTCTGTCCGGAGGCCATAGTATCGGTGAAGATAGAATTTCGAACTACTAGCGATGAATCAACGGTACTAATGCGCCACAGACCACTGTAGTCCATAGTAACATGGTCAACTAAGAGTTTAGAGTTTACCAGGCCGATCATACCGTCGTTCGTTTGCCCATATTCGAGTACGGCGTATGTGATTCGGTTGTCACTTGCCGTATCAACGAACTGCAGTCCATTCCAGGTTCCGGATGTGTCCGGCGTACGAGTAAAACGAATCAATTCATTCTGTGTGCCCTCTGCGATGAGCGTGCCGTTGATTATTATCTTTGCATTCGGCTCGAAGAATACCGTAGTTCCAGGCATAATCGTTAAAGTGATTCCTGAGGCGATCGTTAATTCGCCGGTGATTTTATAAGGGCCTTCCTGGGACGTCCAGATTGTATCTTCCTTTAACGAGCCGTCGGGTGATTCCTGTGGTTCGCCCTGGTTGAACCAGAAATATCCCTGGTCGGTGACTGTTAAATCAGGGTCAAGTTCGGCCGATGGGTCACCGGCATCGATACACGGCGAAACCGGCTTGAGCCGGTAGTCGTGATTGGCAAGGTCAATAAACAATGGATAGTTATTGATATTACCTGTACCGGGCCATGTTTCGTTGAATATATTAGAATAGTTAATGTGAATGTCCGACTCGAGGTACGGGGCCTGGGCATCGACAGGATCGGTGGCATCGATAATCGAATTTGTGATGTTGTAAATAATAGTACCGCTTTGGACATCATATTTGTTGTGAGACTGAATGCCCATGTCCACATATCCTTGGTTTTTAGTTGTAACGATTGTTGTGTGGTCGATGTTCACTACAGCCGTATCAGCCTCTAATGCCTTGGCGGCGATACTTGCTACGGTAGGGTCTTCAGGGGCTTTGTTATTCTCAACGACTAAGCAATAGTTTATATTTGTCTGCCCACCATAGGCGCTGATTCCTTTATCCTTGCAATCGCGTACGATGAAGTTCTCAATAGTCACATCCCCACCCAATAAATCGATGCCATCGTCGTCCATATTCGCCGCCACTCCACCACGCAGGGTGCAAATTTGCCCGGCTTCTTGAGAATGAATATAGATTCCATCGCCGTCGTCGTTGGCTTGCATGTCTGTAATCCAACCATCCTCGAATAGTATTGCCGAACCTGATATCTCTGGTCCCATTATCGACCGGGCGAAGAGGCAATTGTGAAAAGTGAGATCGCAACCGGAGCTGATATTCATAAGTTTGCCGGCATTGTCGGTAAGGTTGGCGTGATTGAAAATAAAAGTAGAGTTCGAAGCGTGAACAGTAGGACCGGAATTTGAGTGTCCCATCCGTGGTGAATGTCCGGCCTGAGTAATGTTTGTGTACCCGAAAGTAGACGGCTCGGCATTGACGTGGTACAATTTCCCCCAATTCTCACCGGCTGAGTATGCAGTAAAAGTAATCGGGGAATCGGCGGTGCCAAGTGACTGTATCGCTCCTTCCACGTTAATGTCTGTACCGTTGTCACCGGATGGAACTCCATCTATTAAAACGATTGTACCTGGATTTACTGTTAGTGTCACTCCATCCTGGATTGTAAAGTCACCACCGGTAATATGATATATCCCGCTCCAGGTGGTTGAATTACTAAGAGTGCCTGATACGGTGTTGACCAGCCGGCTGCTCCAGTCCACCAGTGATTTTTCGGCATGCAAGCCCATTACATCGACGGATAGTGTAAAATCTCCGTTTCCAGTAAATGTCACAGGAGAACTGCCTAATCCATTATACAGAACGACTTGGTCAGTAGACATGTTTACAGCGGGATTATCAGCAGAAAGACTTGCTACGGCATTCCATATGTCTCGCTCGACACTGCCGTCATCTGCAAGAATCTCAACCCGAACCAGAACCGGAACACTCGGCAGATAACTGTCACGGGTAATTAAGTTCAGAGTGTCAGGCTCTGCGTCGGACAAGTTTATGGCCTCTGAATCCTCGGCTGGAGTATCCTTCGGATAGTTATTAGTTGAGCCGGTGTCATACCAGACATCGATATATTTGCTATCCAGTTCAACGTTGCCTTCACCGGAATCGTCGTATGTTCGCACAAAGATGCGATTGATACCAGGATTAAGAGAGATATTTTTGTTGAGTGACCATGTGCCATACTTCTGGGACCAGTCGGCCGGTCTGTCGTTTATCATAACGAAGCTTGTCTCGATAGCATTTGCAGTTCCATATATATTATGTCTGTCGACGAGATTGGTGTTGGATATAAATAGTTCGTTGAAGGAGGGTAAATCGCAATATATTGTAAACTCCTGGGTTATTTGTGGAGAACTATCTGAATTTGGATAACCGCCGTATATTATACTATTGATACGATCGACTACAAATTCCTGGATGCCATGGTTACCGCTAATCTCGGAAGCCGGTACCCAATCACCGAGTAATTGGTCAATGACAGGATATATATTCTCCGGTGCGAAAAACGTCTCCACGAGGTCTTTGTATTGTTTGTAATATAGCCTTATAATTTCCGGGTGTCGGAGAAAGCGATTTAAGCTTTTCATATCCACGTGGTCGTAGATGAAAATATTACGCTCCGGTTCGTATGAACTACCTAATATTGTATCCAGGTCGTGGGGCAAAAGCACAAATCTCGGATCGTAAATTCCGCGATACATCGCATAGTCGTCACCGTCACCCGTTGCTAAACCGCCTTCCTTGTTACCTATCAGAGAATCGGTAGCTATGTACCTAAGCCATTGCTCGATATTAACAGCCGTTCCAAGTTCTGATACGAATCTATCGTCCGGGATATTGGGATTATTGAGTTTGTCTATCAGGTTGAACAAGTCCGAATAATCGTATTCCGATATGTTAGTATGCTTGGGGTAGTTGCCCCTATAGTCGTCGGGATTTGGAATACTGCCGGATGTTTCTTTATAATTGAGGTCCGCGAAAGTTCTGCTGCCATTTGGGAACCTCACATATGTACAGCGATATAGGTTTCCCGAATTGTCATCTGGAAAATGGTTTTCAACCCAGTCACTATCATAAACTTCCACAGCAACGTAGGAACCGTATGTATGACCATAATCACTAAGAGCAAGGTTATCACCGTTGACCCTCACCTGAACAGCTGTAGCGTTGGCCGCTGGCAGGCCTGCAAGCTGGAACAATGCACTACCGGCCAACTGAAGATACGTATATTTGCTGTTAAGATTGATTGCCGTGACATTCTTCCATGAGTTATCACTCGGGAAGTTAACACGATAGTTCATAGGTGGTCTTACGCGGGTTTGATTTCCCCTGTTACGGACGCCGACGCTGTAGCGTACCTTAATGTCAACTCCGTCGGCGCTGATAAATGTTGCGTTCATCTGGGCATCTGTTGCACCTTCACCAAAAAATGCGTCCCCGCTATCCCCGATGTCTTCCAGCCTGCCTCGTTCGGCTTCAGTCATAATGATAAAGTAAACAGGCTGACTGCCCGGCACCCACGTCTCGGAATCGAATTCTCCATTGACCTGATAAAGCGCATTTGTAACCTGCTCCGGCGTCCCATCCATTATGCTCGGTGCCGGCCATGTACGATAATTACCCGAAATATCTTCGGCCTCAACATAGAATTCGATAATTGTGCCCTCCGGGTGGGCGGGCAACTGCGTACCATATATATTGTCACCTGCTTTGCCGTCGTTATGAATGCCATCGTCGAACATTGATAAAATATTGTAATCGGCGGGATCATGATATGGATATGTGTACTCACCCTGATATGTTGACCTGTCGATACGATAATACAATCTAACCAAAATGCCGCTGTTTTGCTCATCGATGATTCGAGCTGATACTGTCACCTCGTCGCTTGGACCCGGAACAATCGGGGAATGCTTCATATCCAGAATCAACGGTGCGATGTCGCTGTTATTGACCGAATTAACTTTGCCGGGAGTGCCTTCATCTACAAAGCTTGCCGACCAGTTTTGGCCATACTCGTTCGTGAATGAAGGATTAATAAGCTCCAGAGACCTGTCACCACCGTCATGTGAATCGGACCATTTCCAGCCTCGATGTTCAAAATCAACCGGTCCAAGCTCACGGACTGACCAGTTGCCCTCGTCGGCATAAACGACTGTATCAATTATCGTACCGACACCATCAATAAGTTCTATCTTCTCACCCGAGTTGCTCAACCGGCCTTCCCAGCCTCCAATGACATTATAAATATCCGGGTATATGTCCATAAATGTATCAATATTAGATGCTACGACGAGATATTCGCCCGCCCCGAGTGAAAGGCCGTTAGGAAAAACAAAATCCACGCCATCGCTAAACCTCCAGCCGGACAGGTTTATGGCTTCGTTCCCACGGTTAAACAGTTCTATATATTCGGCTCCGGTGTTCTCAGGAATATTGATGGCATGGTAGGGGTGGTACATAATCTCGCTGATGATTACATCGAAGGGAGAATCTGCTTCTACAGAAACAACAAAAGACATAATAAATAGATAGACAAGAAGTGAGGATTTCAAATGTCGAAGCATGTTTTCCAACTTTTCCCCATAGACTGTTTGGGATATTAAAATATGATTTAAGAATAAAAAACGACTTTTGCCTATTTTAACATGTTTATAGTGGTAAAGTCAATCTCTAACAGGGATAAGAATCGCTATAAATGATAAGAAATACGTCAATAATGTGTATTGAAAGCTGTATAATTCCCTGACCTGTTTTTGGAGTATATTATGAGTATCCGGACTTATGTTGATTTTCTTATATACATCGAACCAGGGAGAATCGAGAAGATAAGAGCACGACCACAAGCTTGAGAATCAATGCTATTCTATAGTCAAGGGCGATAGTTTGTGTCCTTCACATCGTAGTGAATACGAGTATTTCGAATATTGAGTATATTTGCATACTGCGTTCATTGTATTATAATCATTTCATGAATATAAAGGATTTTCAGTATTACTGGGATTTACCGGAAATCAACGAAAATTTTTCGTTTAGCTAATTAATGGGGCCTTGAGCATAGTTCGAATTTTCAATAACAAGTTCAGAAGAATCATCATGTGGATTGCAATGGCGGCTATCTGCCTGTTGTTTGTTTTGTCTATACATGGGGCATTTCTTGGTTCTCAGCGTGCGAAGGAGTTTTTTAACAATGTCCCGCTAACCATCTATTGGGTGACGTTTGTCCTGCTGTTAGCGGTCGGTGTTTTGCTATTTCAAAGATTATTGCGTGTGCCGGCACTTCTACTTATTCACGTCGGTTGTATCTTTGTTTTAGCCGGGTCAATATGGGGTTCCGAAGCCGGACACGAACTTCGGGAAAAGTTCTTTGGAATCGATAAAATCCCGACAGGTCTTATGCAAATCTATGAAGGACACTCGGATAATCGTGTTATATTAGAAAATGAACAGATTAGGGAGTTGCCCTTTTATATAGGGCTCGAAGATTTCCGAATAGAACATTACAAACCTGAATACCTTCGTGTTCAAACCCGGCAGGGCGATAACTGGAGGTTTCCCGTTGAAATCGATATTGAATATTCCTTAAACTCAAAGTTCGGCACTATAAAAATCATCAGAGTATTCGAGAATTTTAAGATACAATTGGAAGGCGATAACAGAGCTGCTATTGATGATCCGGGGCTAGGCTCCAATCCGGCCCTTGAGGTTCAGATACAATCACCTGATGGCCAAATAAGGATAAGATATGTTTTTGAACGTTTTCCCGGTCATACGCACACCGATGATGAGCTTTTTCTAAGCTATGATAGAATCATCAGTGAATATATCAGCGAATTACAGGTGATTCACGACGGCGGAGTAATTGCCGAAAAAGACATCCAGGTCAATCATCCTCTACGCTATGGCGGATACCATTTTTACCAGCAGGATTACGACCATCAAAACGCCCGTTATACTATCCTTATGGTCACTTCGGATTCGGGGCTTGCTCTTGTGTATATCGGATACATTATGTTGTGTGTCGGTGTTTGCTGGCATTTTTGGATAAGTAAATTGTCCGGCAGGGGAAAACGAATTTTCGAAACAAGGTCAAAAAGCGAATAAATGGAAATCAAATACACAATCCAGGGCTTATTGATTTATATAACGATTGTCGCATATCTGCTATCGCTGCTTATGAGCATCTTTCGCCTTACAAAGTTGGGTCAAGTGCTGTATATGTTTGGTTTTGTCGCAGCAGTCATTTCCTTTGGCTATCGCTGGTATCACGTTCGCCATGTCCCCATGCAGAATTTATTCGAAGTATTCCTGTGCCTGGGAATGATTTATCCGGTCTCACTTTTTTGCCGACATGTCTTGCGTGTCGGTGGGCAGTCGGCTGACATGCTTATCGGTGTTGTCGTGCTTGTCCCCGCCGGCTTTATATTCAATGCCAATCCACAAAAGCTGCCACCCGCCTTGCAAAGCTGGTTGTTCGTACCACATGTTGCGGTTTATGTGCTCTCATATATCTTTATGGCAAAAGCGGCTTTCCATGCGGTATTACAGCTTGTCGGTAAGAGCCCTGGGCATGGGGAGAATCTTCTGCCGCCTGAAGAGGCGACCTACCGTATGATTTGTGTCGGTTTTCCGCTGTTGACGTTTGGGCTTGTTCTTGGAAGCGTTTGGGGCAAGCTCGCCTGGGGTGATTATTGGGGCTGGGACCCGAAAGAACTTTGGTCACTCGCCTCGTGGCTTGTGTACGTCGGCTACCTGCATTTCCGTTATATGTTCGCAAAGAAGCTTCCCCGAATTAACAGTATCTGGGCAATAACCGGCCTGGCGGTTATTGTAGTGACACTGCTCTGGGTGAATCTGTCACGCTTCTTCCCGGGACTGCATAGCTATGGTGCCGCTATGTAATTGTGGAAACGTGCGTCGAGCTTGAAGAGCTGTCTTACAGGCAAATTCAGTACATCAGATTTGTTCAGAGATAATGTAGTCCGGATGTGTTCAAGAATATCTGCTATTTTCTTTTTGTCGGCAGCGATTATCGTAAACCATATATTGAATTCATCCTTCCTAAGATAGCTGTGTGTCACTTCAGGAAACCGGCCGATGATTTCAGAAGCGCGTTCGATTTGCTCAGGTTTAATACGAACGGCGGCTAATGTGCTGTGAAAACCTAACTTATTGGAGTCGAAACTCGCCCCCATACGCCGAATCACACTGTCATCAAGAAGCTGCTGAATCCTGCTCCAAAGTTCCTCTGTCGGGATTTGCAGTCTCTCTGCTATGACCTCGTAAGGTCTTTCACACAGAGGAAAATTATCTTGTAGTTCTTGTAGTATTCGGCTATCGGTTTTATCCATAAGCTCAGGCATTTGGAAGATTTCCCCGCTACGTTTAAGCTCCTCCTGTTTTTCTTTATCCAGACCGATTTCACCATCTGTTAAATAGCATGAGGGTTCCGGAGCCCATGGGTCCCCAAAGTGTAAATCCGCTCGGACCCTCAGGCTTCCACCGCAGATATCGAAGAACTGACACAGTCTGCATCTTCCTTTTATATATTTTCGGCGATTTTTCAGGCCTCGAAGCAGCGGGTCACTCGTATCGGTCCATACCTCGCTGAAAGGTCTTTCTCTAACGTCACCGAGGTCGTAATGCCACCAGAACTGGTCCGGATGGACCTTGCCGTGAAAATCGATACAGCCGATTCCGACACCGCTGCTGTACATTCCTCCGCCGTTCCATGCAAGCAGCTTATAAACCTCATCCGCCTGGGCTGGGTCTTCTTTCCTGAGTTTCAAGTATATATAGACACCGTCGACATGGTTATCGACTGTTAATATATCCGTTGTCCTTCCTGCTTGTTTATACTCTCTTGTTTTGGATAATATTGTCTCAACTGCATCTCTGGTTTGGGCGTGCGTAAGATTTTCGTTTGCGATATTTTCACCTCTTCCACTTGGTACAAAATGGTAAAAGCATGCCCGTTCGATGTTCTCAGCCTCGAAGAAGTCAAATAATCGCTCCAAATCCTGAACGTTTCTTTTTGTTAAAGTCAATCTCAAGCCGATTCGTACCCCGGCATCCTGACAATTTTTTATACCTTCCACCGCCTTATCAAACGCCCCGGCTACACCGCGAAATTTATCGTTAACCTTGCCTATTCCATCGAGGCTGATACCGACATATGAAACACCATGCTGTTTCATTTGCTTTGCAACATTGGCGGTTATAAGAGTCCCATTTGTCGAAATAACCGTACGCAGCCCTTTCTCGACTGCGTATCCAATTAATTCAAACAAATCCGGCCGCATTAGCGGCTCACCGCCAGAAAATAAAACCGAGGGAACTCCATATCCCGACAAATCATCCAGCACAATTTTTGCTTCATCGGTTGAAAGCTCATCATCGGCTTTTTCGAAACCGCTGTCGTTATAGCAATGTACGCACTTGAGATTGCATGCCCTGGTGACATTCCATACAATGATGGGTCGTCTTTGGGATGCCGATTCAGGCACAATCCGGTCTTCAAGTTCGCCTGAGCCTTTTTTGCCGTAGCGCAGCCAATCTCCCGGGGTAATTTGACCACAATATAATTTGCTGATATTTATCATGGATTAGCGTGAAAATATTAATGAACTTCACG
>CAZMWN010000063.1:0-13943 GCA_964569935.1 uncultured Pirellulales bacterium | reverse complement strand
CTCAATTCCGGAAAAACTTCAAGCTTTGCAGAGAAAATAGAAAGCAATCCTGCAACGATAATAATGAGCATCAGCAGATTCGCTGCAACATGGTTAGAGGCGAACCATCCCAGGATACCTTTTCTTTCTTCAGAATCTTTCACTTAATTTCCCTCCGGGCTGCCTTGTTGACCGCCACCCTGCCTTACCTGGTCATCATTAGTAGTGACATCGAACTGAGTCCGAACTTTCATGCCGTCAGTCACCACATCAAGGGAGCTTATAACAACATTTGCCTGATCAGGTATGCCGGAAATTACATAGGCGAAATCTTTGTCGGCGCGGACAATCTCCAATGGTTGAATATGCAGGCGATTGTTATTTAGCAGCCATACATTGTCACCTTCTCGTATCGCATCACGAGGCACTGCAATTGCATCACGAAGTGTCTTACCCTGAATCAGAACCTTGGCAAAGACACCCGGTAACAATGGCGATCTGCCTTGAGAAATCTTAAAGGGGTGAGGCACTTCAATAATAACCGAAAGCATTCGAGAAGTTCTGTCAACCTGCCCTGCGGTGCGAACCACGAAACCATCCCAACTCTGCTGATTTCCTGCAAAGTCGGCGGTAATAGTAGCCTGAATTTTCTCGGCAGAGCTCTGGTCTGGATTTGTGAATATTGAACTCCCGAAAACATCGAACCAGGCCAGCTCATCATCTTCAAGCGGCACTTCTATTTCCACTGCCTCAGTTCCATAAGCACTTGCTAAAGGCTGTCCGGTAACAATATATTGGCCGAGATCCACACTTTCGCTGGCAATCATGATATCAAACGGTAAAGAAATACTTGTACGCTCAAGTTGTAATTTAGCAGTGGCAAGTTGAGCCTCCGCCGAATCCAGTGTAGCCTGTGCTTTACGAATCTGAGGCTCACGCAGAACAAGCGTTGAGGTCGGCTCAGTGTCAGGGTGCAAATCGCTCCATTCTCTTCGAGCAACCTGTGCCTCAGCCTGCTCCGTTTCCAACAGTACTGTGGCATCTGCCACGGCAGCCTCAGCCTGCCAAACGGCCAATTCATAGTCCCTGGGATCTATTATTAATATTTTTTCATTGCCACGGATGAGCCCGCCCACTTTAAGTTCCGGATGAATGGAGACTACCTTACCAGCCACTTCCGGAATGATATCAATCTCTACAGTGGGATTAACAGTTCCGTAGCCTTGAACAACCATCGGGATATCCCGAACATGGACTTGCTCGACTTTAATCAACGGCGCCTGTACATCCTGTTCAATCCTTTCCGGTTGTTTTTTATTCTTGATAAAATACATAGCAATGCCAACACCCACAATTATGATGACAATAGCTAAAAACACCTGTAAAAATCCATGAGTTTTTTTATGAGCTTTCTGCTCTTTCTCGATTGTCACTTTTTCTTTTCTTTTATTTTCGGTCATCATTCTTTGCCGCCAATATTTCATTTTCTCTTTCATCCCAATCACCACCAAGAGCCAAATATAGATTTACTCGCGAGGTCCAAATCTGGCCCTTGAGGACGGTTAATTCTTCTTCAGCAATTCTGCTGCGGCGTTCCGTTTCGAGCACCGAAAGTATTCCCTCAACGCCACTTTGATATCGCTGCCTCGACAGTTCCTCTGCTGCTTTGGCCTCTATCAATCGAACCTGTGATTGCTCAAGTTGAATCTGTAACATCCTTTCTGTAACCAAAGCATCTTCGACTTCCCTGATTGCATTTAGAACTGTGCCGGCATAATTAGCAGCCTGTTCTTCAAAGCGTGCCTTTGCGGCGTTGATTTGAGCCTTAATTTGGCCCCCTTTGAAGATAGGTTGAGCAAGATTGAATATAGCCATATACATTTCGGTATAATCATATTTGAAAATTTCCTCCATAGTATCACCGGAATAACCATAATTCCCGCTTAAAGTCAAATCCGGGAAGAGTTGGGCAATACTAACACCGATTCGCTCATTTGCGGCCCGCAGAGTAAACTCGGCTGTTATGACATCCGGCCTTCTATCAAGCAGGGAGGCCGGCAGACCAATAGGCACACTTTCTAATTGCGGCAAATCCGTCAACGTCTTTGGTAAATCATCGGAAGAACCGGGCCGACGTGCCAAAAGAACATCAAGAGCGTGCCGTGCTGTTATCAAAGATAGTTCAATAGACGGCTCAAGGGCTTTCGATGCAGCCAAATTCTCACGTGCCAGCCTGATATCAACGGGTCCGACAAGTCCCTGTTCATACCGGCGTTCAACAATCTCAAGAGTTTTCTGCCGACTTTCAGTATTAGCCCGTGCTATGGCCAATCGACGCTGAAGAGTTGCGATATTGATTCTGGCATTAACAACGGATGCTATTATTGAATTTATCAAAACCTGCTCATTCGTCTCGGCAGAAAGCATATCAGCCCATGCAGCACGTTCCGAACGTTTGAGCTTGCCGAACAAATCAAGTATGTAGTTCACCGTAATATCATGAGACCAGGTTGTGCTCATCACGGTGAATCTGCCCCCTCCTCCAAGTCCGCCGAAGTTAAATGAACGTTTACTTCTGTCCCGGTTCAGGTTGTAGGACACATCCGGCCATTGCAATCCACGAGTTTCGGCAAGAGTTGCCTGAGCCTGCAATACTCTCGCTGCCGCGGCTTTGAGATCGTAATTGTTTGCCAGGGCTTTTCGAACCATTTCCGCAGTTACCGGGTCACCGAAGCTCTCCCACCATCTGTCAACCGGGGTAAAATCATTGACGTCTTCCTGGTGTGTTCCGGCGTTAAAATAGCCTTCAGATGTTTCCGCAGCAGTCTGTGGCCTTGAATAATCCGGCCCTACCATACAACCGGAAAAAATCATACAGAACAAACCAAGATATACGAATTGTTTTTTCATTGCATTGATCCCTTATAATATGCCCGAATTCCTGCAGTGGAGAATTTGACAATATGATTAATTGCTTCATTCAAATCTAATACCGGTAAATTCAAATTTTCATCATTTTGTTCAAACATCATTCTTATATGTACTAAATGCACGAGCTGCCCGACAAGCGAGAATATTACCATCAAAACTTTAGATTTATCCAGATTAGGACAAGTCTTAATTAAAGCGTCACTCATTGCATTCATAGTCGGTGTCATAACCTCATCAACAAATATATTGGCCGGCAAACGTCTATCAATGTACTCCCTGGCCATGAGCCTGCTTAAACAAGAAGCTCTACACGCATCCATCAGTGGACCAACAAACGTATCCGCGAAGGATTTGAGTAAATCTTCCAGTTTAATCCGGCTTTTATTTTTAGACATTACCTTTTCGATGCTTGCGATTCTTGCATCTCGCATGGGAATAAGATGACGTCGCCAAACATCCATGTATAAATTGCTTTTTCCGCCGAAGTAATAATTTACGGCTGCTATGTTGCAGTCGGCGTAAGCAGCGATGTCACGAATGCTTGTGCCCTCAAAACCATGTTTGCAGAAAAGCTCTTCCGCTGCATCAAGCAATCGATCTTTGACTCCTTTATCAGAATCAAGCTTATCTTTATTGTTTTGTAAAACCATTATGCTTGCTCCCAAACGAATGTTTTATACGATAGTTTAAAACATTCGTTTGCAGATGTCGAGAATTATTTCACAACACTTTGCTAAAATCATGCAGCTTTTGCTGTATCCCTGTGGTTAATAAAGAGTTATCTCTTTTGGAATGTCACAAAAATCAGCGTTGGATGATATATTTTAGAATGAAGAGACCGGATTAGGGACCGGTACAAAGGGCATGTGGCTGTGTTTGAAATTGTCTCTGTACAGCGAGCCTCTCAGCTTAAACACATCACAACCTGAATAAAATGCTCGCACAACCTATAGAAACAATCAAGAATAAAGCACTTTAGAATAACTTGTCTGCAAAACAAGCCAGTAGTAAAACAGAAAGAATCACGATATTAATGTAGATATAATTTAAACGTGCCATAAATTCTTCACCCCCCCACTATAATTTTGAATCTATGTTATATGTATTGTATAAAATTCTGCATTGGAAATCAAGGAAAAAACGGGATCAATACCCCATCTAAAATTTTAATTTCCAACGTCCTGTAATACTGCCTTTCATATCCTGAAATATTTGGTTTGAATATATTTTCTGCATGAAATATTTTCAATTTATTTTTACATGCCAATCAAGAAAGTTTGACCTATTGCTGAAATTTGTGGAAGATGGAAGGCAAGGGTTCCGCATAGATATAATGTATGCGCTTCGGAAACATAATTTCTTCATTACAGGCCATCTCGCATAATTAACCGGAAGTCTGGAGCTTAAATACAATCGCCAGATCATCTATTTTTCGACTCGGTGTCGTGACTATCAGTCCTGAATCCTGACGTTCCCATTTGATTTTTTCGCCGGTGCCGAGCATTGATATGTTTGTGACCTTTACATCCTCGGCTTTGCCACCTTGTCCGAACATTGTCATCGTGACAGCTTTGTTTTCACCAGGCCAGCCCAGAATAATTGCATAGACGGTGTCACCTTTGCGCGTGTATCGAATATCTTCAGGACCATAAACACCTTTCATCCTTGTGAAACCTCCACCTCGTTCCATCTGGGTTGGACCTTCACCGTATTCAACAAAAGGACGAGTTTCGTAAATAGATTCGCCGTATTTCGATAGCCACCGCCCCATTTCCAGCAGTACTCGCTTTTGGTCACCCGGGATAGTACCATCGGCCATTGGAGAAATATTCAACAGCAGTTGGCCGTTCTTGCTGACTATATCGATGAATGTCCGCAGCACCCCAGCCGTACTCTTAATTTCCAGGTCCTCTGTATAGCACCAGCTGCCCTTACTGATTGTATCATCGGTCAACCAGACAAAATCTGTAAGGCCTTTGGCTCGACCCTTTTCATAATCAACCAGACCAACCTCGCCAGGCAGATCTTCTCCCTTAAAAGTCACTATAACTTCCCTGCCACAATCGTTGGCCTTGTTGAAGTAGTATGCAAGGTATTCCATTTTGGTCTGGTCCGGAATTTCGTCCAACCAGGCGTCAAACCACATCAGGTCCGGCTGGTACTTGTCTATCACTTCAATCAATTTGCCTTTCCACATTTGAAGAAACTTCTCTCGCGGCATATAACCATAAAGGATTGCATTTTTCGGGTCCTCAAGCAGAATTGGAAAATCCCTCCGGACGAACTGGTAATGTCCGGTCCATTCAAGCTCACCGTCTTTATTTTTCTTTTGCCACAGATTATTTCTGGCATGGTGAAATGTCGTCACAAACTTCATTCCTCGGCTTTTAATCGCTTTGGCCAGTTCGCCCGTTATATCACGCTTGGGCCCGGTATCCATTGTATTCCAGGGAGTCTGCTCACTATCCCACATTGCATAGCCATCGTGATGTTCGGCTACGGTTCCGGCGAAACGAGCACCTGCTTTGACGAAAAGTTCCGCCCATTCATCGGCGTTGAATTTTTCCGCTTTGAACATCGGCACAAAATCAGGATAACCAAACTTCGTCGTGTCACCCCATGTCTCTACATGATGCTTGTATTCATTACTGGGGCCGGGCCGCTTATCGCCACTTTTATTGTACATATTGCGAGGATACCACTCATTGCCGAATGCCGGTACAGAATAAACTCCCCAGTGAAAATAAATCCCTAATTTGGCATCGCGGAACCAATCGGGTGCCGGATTTCGGTTCTTCAAAGATTCCCAATCGGGAGTATAGGCCGGCTCAGTGTTTTTTACCTGAGCTGATTGACTTATACTGCAACATAAAAGTCCAACAGTTAGCGTGATACAAGCAATCCAGTTCACTCTTTTTGACATCTTTTAATCTCCTAACGGTTCATTATTCAAATGAATCTTAATTTACTTTAATTGAGTCAATAATATTGGAAATATACTTCACTCCTTAAGTTGTCCATGTCACGAAGTGACTTCTTTATGCAAATCAATTCTCTTAGTTACAAAAAAGTTGTTTCAGAGCATACTTATCGGAAATTCTGTAGTTTAAAGTTTATATCTCTAAATGTCAAATATGATTCACTGCTATTGAGGAAAAACAGGTTTGCAATAAAAAAGGCTCATCCTTACCAATGTACCCTTTAGGAAAAATACATTGGCAAGGTGAGCTTTTGTCCACTAAATAGTTTTTTACAGAGAACCAGAAATGCCAACTGGCATTATTTATGCATTCTTTTCTCTATTCAGGTGTTTCAGGAATCATTAAAAGCGACTATTGTTGGCCGCCGCCTCTTTGACCACCTTGACCTTGACCGCCCATTCCGCCTGGTCTTTGACCTCCCATACCACCTTGTCCTCGTGGTCGTCGGAGTCTGATACCAAGTTTTTCCACAGTATCTTGAAAAGCTTTGTTACGTTTGGCGATCATATCCTGGATGTGTTTGGCTGTTTTCTCGGCTTTTTCCTCCATCGCAAGCTTATGGACAGCTTCAAGCTCGGCTATTGATTCCTCGTGCTCAGTTTGCAGTTGATTGCCTTTGAGTATCATCAGTTGCTGCTCAATAGATGCAACTGCCGACTGTTGCTGCTCCCGCATTTTCATTCGTTGTTCTCTCATTTTGGTTATCTCTTCCTGAGACGGCCCCTCACCACCTTCTTCAGTCCTTCTAAAACGAGGCATTGCAGCCTGGGCTTCCATATTTTCTTTGAGCTTGGCAACTTGCGTTTCAATTGCGGTTATAGCGGCCTGTAGTCTTTCAGTATACCTCATCATACCGCCCTGCCTCTGACCACCTGCACCTTCTCCACGTTCCATCCTTCCGGCTTGCCCCTGAGCATATAAACCAGAGGTCCCCACCAGAATTACCAGAACAGTGACGGTTAAAATTAAATACCTCTTCATAATAATGACCTCCCAAATAAATTTGATCTCCCTTTACAACTAATCCCCACGATGAAAATTAGCTTTCGGTTCAATATTTACTTAAGCTTGCTCGATAATAATTACACCACCATCATTCACCGCAACAACAAAGCACCAATTCTGGTATGTTTTTCCTACCGGATTCTTTTATTGATTTTCCTCCGGTCTGGGCTGTCGTGGTCTTGGTGTTCTATCTTCCCGAGATTCACGTATTCTTGGCCTCATACCTGGTGTTTGTGATTGTCTTTGCTGGTATTGTGCAATAAAACTTTCGAGCCTTTTAGCTGTTTCCGTTGCATTCTCTTTTATCGCCAACTGATGAATCTCCTGCAGCTCGTTTATACGCGTCTGCGGTTCTACTACCTGTTGCTGTCTTTGCTCCCTGAATTTGAGTTTTGAAAGCTGCTGCTCAATCTCTTCGACGGCACGTTGTCGCGTCCGAGCAACTTGAGTCATTTTCTTTCTATATTTGTCCCTTTCCTCTTCGGACATATTCCGATACTGGTCCCGGCCCTGGCCCATACTTTCCACAGCGGCTTTGAGTTTCGCAACCTGTTCTTCAATCAGCACAATAACCTTCAGTTGTCCTTCACGTCCCAAACCTCTGGAGGCGATTCTTTCTCGAACTTCGGCACGGGCTTTTTCCTTTTCTTCCTCAGACATATCCGGCCATCTTTGTCGCATATTCTCAATCCGCTCTCTTTGTTCATCTGTTTCTGCAGGTTGACCTAATGCGGGCCAGGAAATCATTGAAACAGCCAGAACGAGAACGCTTGAAATGATAAACTTTTTCATAATATTAACCTCCATAACAAGTTAAAAAAAGCTGCGACTTTACCACTTCCCACATCGGGAATGATTGCCTGTGCATCCAGATTTCCAAGGATAGACGTAAGCACATTGCCTTTTATTGCGGGAATCCGAAAAAAAGTCCAGCAAGCACCATAGCCCGCCAAACCAGAAATGTCAAGAATAAACAACGCTGAAATAGACTACCCGGAAACCGTTCAAACCGGATTTTCATTCAGAACTTACGGTTAGAAATTGCATTTTTAACCTGACCTAAAAATGCGGAAATATCAGCCACCATTTTTTCTTTATTGCCTAAATTACTCTCAATTAAACCCACTATTTTCGAGCCGATTATTACACCGTCGGCACCCGCCTGAGCGACAGATACAGCATGTTCCGGTTTGCTTATCCCAAAACCGACACAAACCGGCACGTCCGTGAGTTTTTTTAATCCGCCTATCAACCCTTCAATCGTACTTGAAAGCTGATCCCTGCTCCCAGTGACACCCAAAACAGAAACAGTATAAATAAAACCGGTAGTTTTGGAAGCAATCAGTTTCATTCTCTCCGGCTCGGTATTTGGCGTGACCATAAAAACAGTATCGAGGCCTGCGGATACAGCCGGGCTGATAATCTCGTCCCCGTCATCAATACTCAAGTCAGCAATTAATACGCTGTTGACGCCAGCCTGATGGAAATCATTGAAGAACTTTTCCGTCCCATACTGATAAATCAGGTTATAATACATCAACAATCCAATGGGAATATCCTTATAATCCTTGATTTGCTTGATGAATTCCAGGGCACTGGCTACATTCATACCATTATTCATAGCCCGAATATCAGCTTTCTGGATTGTCGGTCCGTCCGCTATGGGATCGGAAAAAGGAATACCAAGCTCCAATATATCAGCCCCGGCATCGATAGCTGCTTTTATAACTGCAAGAGACGTATCAAAATCAGGGTCACCAATAACAAAAAAAGGGATCAACGCCGCATGGTTTAATCCTGAAAAAGTCTGCTTGTATGTCTTCATTTACTATATCCTAACTGCTAATTTCACATTTTACATAAATAATCAAAGATTCAGGGGACGGCGTTTCTCCACAATCGAAACGTCTTTGTCACCACGGCCGGAAAGATTGACAACTGCAATTGTTTCCGAATTCAGCTTGCCCTTCTGCTGCATTACATATGCCAAGGCATGTGCACTTTCAAGGGCAGGAAGGATACCTTCACTTCTGGTCAGGATTTCAAAAGCATCAAGCACTTCTTCATCCTCGGCCGCAACATATTCGGCCCTGCCGGTGTCTTTTAACAAACAATGCTCCGGCCCAACAGCAGCATAATCAAGCCCGGCACTGACCGATTCGGTGTCATAGACCTGGCCCTCTTTATCCTGGAGCAAATAGGCCCTGGCACCATGTAGGATTCCAACTTTCCCGGCCACCAGTGTCGCAGCATGCCGACCACTACTCAGACTTCTACCACCGGCCTCAACGCCGATAAGTCTAACTTCCTTATCATCAAAAAAACCTGAAAAAATACCTATTGCATTGCTGCCACCGCCCACACAGGCAACTACCATATCCGGCAGTTTCCCTATCTGGTTAAGGCACTGCTGACGAGCTTCTTTGCCGATGCAGGTTTGAAAATGCTTTACAATAGTAGGATATGGGTGAGGGCCGCAGGCCGAGCCGAAAAGATAAAAGGTATCGTTGACATGTGCCGTCCAGTAACGAAGTGCCTCGTTAATGGCGTCCTTTAATGTCCCTGTCCCGCCTTCGACACCGATAACTTCCGCACCACAGAGCTTCATTTTATGCACATTCACGCTTTGCCGTTCAATGTCCGTGACGCCCATAAATATTTTCGTTTCCATTCCGAACAAGGCCCCAATCATCGCCGTAGCCAAACCATGCTGGCCGGCACCTGTCTCGGCGATAAGCTTGGTTTTACCCATATATTTTGCTAAAAGGCCCTGGCCAAGCGTATTATTAACTTTGTGCGCTCCACCGTGCAGAAGGTCCTCACGTTTGAGATACACGTTAAAACCGACATGCTCACTGAACCTCTTTGCACAATAAAGAGGACTCGGCCTGCCGGCATAATTCCTGGAAAGCTGTTCAAGCTCTGTGGCAAACTGCTGGTCCTGATAATAACGATAAAAAGCCTCCTCCAATTCTTCAAGTGCCGGTATTAAAACTTCCGGGACATAGAAACCGCCGTAATCTCCGAATCTGCCTTTATATTTCATTACTGTTTCCTTGCGCTATAAATATGTGGTTATGCACCAATGCGTTGTTTCATTCACTCACTTACTTTTTAACCTATTAAATGTCGTATATTTGCGAAAAGTTTTTCCATTTTTTTATGGTCTTTTTTACCCGGCTGAGCTTCGATACCGCTGCATACATCAATCCCATACACTCCCAGTTCAACGGCAGCCGCTGCATTATCAGGATGTATGCCGCCAGCCAAAAAAACACGTTTATTCATATGCCCTACGATATTCCAGTCAAAAGTCACTCCTGTGCCGCCATATTTTTCGGGATCAAACGCATCCAACAAGAGGGCATCGGTAAAAAAACTGTCCGCTCTTTCAATATCCGTTCTGTCCTTTACGCGTATCGCTTTCATTGTCTTTACGTTATGAGAGAGAAACGACCGGCAGAATTGTGGATCTTCATCCCCATGTAACTGCACCCAGTCTAACTGACAAAGGGCCGTTGTCTCGTGGATATCTTCTAATGAAGCATTCACAAAAACTCCAACAATATCTACGAAACCCGGCAGTTTGCTCACGATATCCGCAGCTTTTTCCGGAGTAAGATACCTCGGGCTCTTGGGATAGAAATTAAATCCTAATAAATCCGCACCCATATCTATCGCCGCCAAAGCGTCCTCGTGATTCGTAATACCACAAATTTTAACTTTCGTTATCAACATTTTCGTATTTATTATATATGTTTTTAATCAGTATGTACTTCACAAGGTACGATTTGAAATTTCAATCAACTTCTCCAGAGAATCCATCGCCTTCCCATCGCTGATTGAAGCGTCCGCCAGTTCAACCGCCGGGGCAAAATCTTCTGCCAAACCACCGGCAATAATTGCTGCAGCAGCATTAAGAATAATAATATCTTTGCCAACCCCGGCCTCTTTGCCCGTTAGTATGTCTCTTATAATCTTAGCACTGGTTTTTGCATCGGTTACCATCAACTGATCTATGTCGGCCGGTTTGAAGCCTAAATCCTTTGGATTAATTTCTCTTTCGCTAATTTGACCATCTCTAAGTTCCAATATTTTCGTGATCCCTGCAGTACTGATCTCGTCCAATCCGTTACTATGCACTACCAGTGCAAACCGAACATCCAGCATCTTAAGGGCTTCTGCCATCATCTTCATCAGCCCTTCCTCAGCAACTCCAAGTACCAGGGCTGGTACGTCAGCAGGATTGGCTAAAGGGCCTAAAACATTGAAAACCGTTCTGAAGCCAAGACTCTTTCGTATCGGCTGGACATATTTCATTGCCGGATGGAACATTGGTGCAAACATAAATCCTATATGAGCCTGCCTTATACATTCGGCCACTACTTTGGGTCCCGGGTCAATTTTTACACCCAGCTCCTCAAGAACATCAGCCGAACCACATTTACTGGTTATCGCACGGTTGCCATGCTTGGCCACATATACCCCCGCCCCGGCTGCAACTAATGCGGATGCTGTTGAGACATTGAATGTTTTAACGGCCGCGCCGCCGGTTCCAACGACATCAACTAAATTCTCAATGCCAGGTTCGACCTTAATAGCGTGACGCCGCAGAGATTTGGCCAGCCCCGCAACTTCCGGTGCCGTCGGCCCTTTGACGCGCATAGCCGTCAGAAACGCCGCAATCTGAGCCTCAGGTACTTCGCCTTCAAAAACAATATCCAACAATAATGTAGCCTCTTCAAAGCTCAAACTCTCACCCTGCAACAACGGCTTAATATATTCGGTTATTATTGCCATTCTCGGCTCCTTACTTGTATCTCGTATCTCGTTTATCACACTATGTTTTGAGTTTTTTGCTTTTGTGCTATTGATAGAATGTTTTCGATAATCTTTCCGCCGGCCGGTGTCAGGATACTCTCCGGATGAAACTGTACGCCGAATATCGGAAGCTCTTTATGTTGGACTCCCATAACAATGCCCTCAAAATCGGCAGTTTTTTCCAGGCAATCGGGCATCTCTACCGCGACAAGACTGTGATAACGTCCCGCCTGTAAGGGATTTTCTATCCCGGCAAATATACCCTCTCCGTTATGTGTCAATCGGGAAGGTTTGCCGTGCATCGGCTCCGGTGCATGGCCGATTTCCCCGCCAAAATGCTGTACAATCACCTGGTGACCCAGGCATACGCCCAATATCGGCAGCTTGTCCTTGAAGTAACCTACCGCTTCAAGCGAGACGCCCGCCAAATCCGGTGTGCCCGGTCCCGGCGAAATAATAAGCAAATCCGGGTCAAACTCATCGGCAACGCGTTTAAGTTCTTCAAGCTCGGTATCGGCCCGGTAAACCCTGGCCCGGCAGTTACGCTTACAAAAATCATCGACGAGATTGTAGGTGAAAGAATCGAAGTTATCGATAAATAATACTTTTCTGTTCGCTTGCTCCATAAACTCTGCCCTTTTTTCAGCATATAAACCCCGCAATAAACCTGTCCTGAGCCAAGTCGAAGGATTGCGGGGCTAAATATATCATTATTTTCCACGAATCGCGCGCAGGCACGACCCGGCTTTGTGTTCGGTTTCCTCGAATTCGGTCTTGGGGACACTATCATGCACGATACCTGCCCCGACACGGATATAAGCAGTGTGGTCTTTGACCTGTAGGCTTCTTATGGTAATGCAACTGTCGAACTGGCCATCGACCGTCAAATAGCACACAGCCCCGCCGTAGTAGCCTCGCTTGGTTTTTTCAAACTGACGAATAAGCTTCATCGCTTCAATCTTCGGAGCACCGGTCAGTGTGCCCATATTCATCGTGGCAAGATACGCACTAAGGGCATCAAGATCATTTGCGAGCTTACCCTTGACGTTGCTGACTAAATGCTGGACCGATTCGTATTTTTCGACTGTCAGAAGTTCGGTGACTACCCGACTACCCGGCTCGGCCACACGGGCGATGTCATTCCTGGCCAGATCGACAAGCATCATGTGCTCGGCTAATTCCTTACGGTCAATCTTGAGTTCCGCCTCGTATCTGAAATCCGTATCGGCATCAATTGCTCCGGCAAGCCGACCTCTGGGTTTTGTCCCGGCTATGGGACGAATTTCCACACTGCGATTTTCTGTTCCGCTGACCTTAAGATTCAGTTCCGGACTGGAACCCATCAATATCGTGTTAGGAGTATTGAGATAAAACATGTACGGTGACGGATTCAACACACGCAGTCTCTTATAAATATCCAGCGGCTCATCCGGGCATGGCTCGGTTATCGTTCGGCTCAAAACGACCTGAAAAATATCGCCGTCGATAATGTGCTGCTTGGCACTTTTAACCATCGCTTCGTATTCGCTCTGGCTTGTATCACTCGATGCAGCAGGCAAAGAGCCTTCATGTTTTCGCCCACCAGGCGTATCGAACCTGGCTATATTATAATAATAATCGAAACTATCCTGCGCCTCGGCAACCGCAGCTTCACGGTCTCCGTTCGTGACGACACAATTAACAATCACATAACCCTGGCCGCTTGCATGGTCCATCAGGAAGATATTGTCGGCGAAATATAGCTCGTAATCGGGATTGTCCAGCAGGTCACCTTTGCTGGCCGGTAGTTTTTCAAACTGGTCGATAAAGTCGTAGCTCAAAGCCCCAAGCAGCCCGCATGTAACGCGGAACGGCTTGCTGGCTAATTTGAAAGAAAATGCCACCGCCCGCAATACATCCATCTGATTAATACTCTTGAGCCGGCTCTGTTCATCGACGATTTTTTGTTCCTGTTTTATACGGCCGGTAATTGCTTCTGCATCGAACTCGACCGATTCGCAAAAGCCGAATCTTTCCTGAGCTTTTTCGGCCAGGTAGCCCAATATACGCCTGCCGGTATTACTCAGGGCCTTAATGGTAAAATCAGCACCGGTGCCGGCAAGATAAAGTGCCGGTTTGGCCGTACCGAAGCTTATTACCCCCGGCACGCCGGGGCCGGTCAGGTGTTCTTTGGACTCGAACAAACAGCAGTTTTTGGCCCGACCATAGTCGCTGAGCTTGGCGTAA
>CAZMWN010000062.1:8862-14010 GCA_964569935.1 uncultured Pirellulales bacterium | reverse complement strand
GAGGTCCTGAACCTGCTCACTTAAAAAGTTGTGCCGCTGCTCAAGGCTTTCCTGCTCATCAATCGCATCGACATTGACATTACCGAGCCGTTCAATCTTTCCCCGAAGCTCGGCAATCTCCTGCTTTATATGCTCCCAGTTAACCTCCTGCCGCGTATAATTCTTATAGGCTTCCGCCAGGTCTATCTGCAACTGTTCCCGGACTCTTTCGATCAAATCCTGCTGCTTGACCTGTAACTGGCCCAATTCCACTCGAAGCTCATTGATGAGTTCTTCAGACTGTTCCTTCTCGGCGCGCCTGAGCCGAAGCTGTTCTTCCGCCTGCTTTCGTTGTGCCAGCAGCTTTTCTATTTCTTCCTGCAGAATCCGACTGCTTTCCTGGCTCTCTTCCTTTTCGACAAACAACTCCGATACACCCGCTTCAGAATTCAAGATGTCCCTTTGTGCGGCCTTTTCCTGCTCGATACAACTCTGTATCTCATCCCGTGCCGTCTGAGTAGCCGTCAGGTTCTCCTGCATTTGTTTTTGCAGACTGTCGATGATTTGTCTCGATGCTTTGCTTTGCTCAGTAATCTGACCAAGGGAGATTTTTAAATCGGTCAGTCTATCTTCCAGCGTTTGCTTTTGTTGTTTTTGTTCTGTGTATTTCGCCTCAAGCAGCTCTATCTGCGTTGTTCTCTGGTCGTTGACTTCTTCCAACTCCTCCAATTTTTGTTTCGATTCGTATTCTTTCCTGACCGACTGCGCTATCTGCTCGGCAAGCAGGTCAATTTCGCTGGTAATCAAAGGCTCTTCCTCCCGAAGCCGCTTGATGTTCTGTTCTATGATGCTGAGCTTAGAGCCAACCTGCATCTTTTCGGTATTAGCCTCATAAACAGCGGTCCGCAGGTCCTTGCATAATTTTTCCAGATGAGCGTTTGCCTGACTGTTTTTCTCAATATGAGCTTCAAGCTCCGCTATTTCGGAACTAACGTTTGCAATGGTGTCCTCCAGTTGCCGCAGGCGGCTCTTGCGTGAAATCAAACCGGTCGCCCTGCCCAAAGGTCCCAGTTTGATGACCCCATCATTGCTCAACAATTCGCCCTTCAAAGTGACAAACTGGTACTGCTGACCCGCTTTTCGGGCCAGTTCGACTGCATCCTGTAAAGAATCAACGATAAGCGTTCTGCCGAGTAACTTCCAGATCAAAGGTGCGTATTTGCTGTGGTACTTTACAAATTGAACGAGTCTGCCCCTGACAGTATGAAATTCCGACCAATCGTTGCTATCCAAAAACGGCTCGATTTTATCAAGGCAAATAAAATCAACACGACCGTCAAGCCTTTCAATCGTCTCGGTATCGGCCAGCATCCTGTCTGTGCTGTTAATGACCAGTGCATCCGTTTGGCCTTCAAGGGCCGCTTCAACAGCATTTGCATATTCTATATCGGTCGATATCATCTCGGCAAGTATTCCCTCGATGTAATCGTATCTGTTGTTTTCGGTCGAGCGATTCTGCAGAATGTTCTTAACACTAGCTTTGAGTCCCTCGCAGCGTCTTTCCATATCCGTCAATATCGTCAGCTCACTGTTTAGTGCGCTTCTGGTTTCTTTGCTGTGAGCCAATCGTTTGTTATCTGCCGCAAGAGATTCGCTGATTTTTTCACCTTCCTTGCGTTTGGTCTCCAGGCCGTCCTTCAATTCGTCCAAGACCTTCTCGATGTCACCCGAACGAGCTTCATGTTTTGCTTTTTCGGTAAGCAACTCCTCCAGTTCCGCCCGTGCAATCTGTGCCCGACCGGCAAGGCGGTCTTTCTGACTGGTTAAATTATTACGATAAACCGAAATGCTCTGAACTTCGTTATGAAGTTGTGCGGTCCTTCGTACAATATCTATAATTCCGGATTTCTCATCTTCCAAATGCGCTTCCAGAGATGTGCATTCAGCGTTCATCTTCTGGATATCTTTCCGAACATGTTCGATCCGGCTATTCTTCTCTTCGAGCATCTTTTCACAGTTTGCCAGCTCATTTCTGTATTGTGCGGAGTTTTCGTCAAATAGACCCTTCTGCTCTTTTAATTTTTCAACCTTCGCCTCGGCAGAGGTCTTCCTTTGCTGCAACTCTGTGACTCTGTCCCGCAGGAAATCAATACGTTGAATCTTCTGCTCAATCTTACTGCGAACAGAGACAAGGCGATTTCCGGCATAATTTAGTTTATGCTCCGTTTCTATTATATCTTCACCCAGTCTGCTTATCAGGCTGTCTTGCTTTGCCACCTCCGCCGCAAGCCGCTCAGACTGTTCCGACTTTTGCTCAAATGCAGCTTCTTTTTCTGTGAGCTGTGTGCGATTTTTGTCATATTCGACCAGCGAGTAATTCACCTGCAGCTCTTTGAGCCTTTGGGTATATTGCAGATAATTTCTTGCTTTACCCGCCTGCAGCTTGACACTTCGTAGTCTCTTGGCAACTTCACCCAAAATATCGGCCAGTCGGAGAAGATTTTGTTCGGTGCGTTCCAGTTTTCGCAACGCCTCTTTCTTGTGGGCTTTATATTTGCTGATGCCTGCCGCTTCTTCAAAAATAAATCTTCGGTCGGTTTTGGATGCGCTTACCAAATGGTCAACCTGCCCCTGCTCAAGAATCGAATAGGCCCTGGTCCCTATGCCGGTGTCCATAAATAATTCCCGGACATCTTTCAATCGGCAGGCCTTATTATTTATCCTATATTCGCTTTCACCGCTTTTATATATCCTTCGTGTAATCTGCACTTCTTCGGTGTCAATCGGGAGCTGGCGCCTGCCCACACCGTCAGGATTGGATAAAAACAAGCTCACCTCGGCAGCACCGAGTGGTTTTCTGCTTGTACTGCCGCCAAATATCACATCAGCCATCTGTCCACTACGCAGGCTTTTGACACTCTGTTCCCCCAGTACCCATTTGACTGCATCGACAACGTTACTCTTGCCACAGCCGTTGGGTCCGACGATAGCAGTGATAGGTGAATCGAAAACAAATTCCGTTTTGTCGGCGAAGCTCTTAAAGCCATTAAGTACAATTTTCTCAAGTCTCATTGATTATCCTGTTGTTAACGTCCGGTAACTATTAATATAAAGTACAAGCGCTATTTTTAAGGAAATACGCAATATTGTTATCGGCCGAGGGTTTGTTATTTCTTGATATTAATACCGATTTTTGGCATAGGACCGGCATGAAATTCTGCGTCAACAACTCCTTTGTCACACATTTGCTTCAAAAGTGCTGTCGCATCAGCGTATGAAACACCCAAACCTCCACGGCCTTTTTCACCTTCGATTGCCGGTTCCGTACAAAGTTTTCGGATAATATCACCAAGCTCGAAAGAGCTTTTCATCTGTGCTATGACACTGGGCCGTTTCGGATGTGTCCTGATTATCGAGACAGTCCCCTGGTCGACAGGTGCATTTATTGTTATTTCTCCACCGGGTGACTGGATAAAAATACCTCGGTTGCAATATATTGGTGCACCAAACAATACAATTCGCGGCTGGCCGCTGCGAAAAGCATAAATCATCTTCTGTTCGGTTCGTACAACTTGTTCCAGATAAAAGTTTCGGTTAATCGCCTTCCGAGTTATGGCTGCATCATCCAACTTTCGCAGTTGCTCATACGCATTTAAACGGATTTCAAAATCACCATCGCGTAACAACATCCGGGCAACAGAAACAGCCTCATCAGGCCTAGCAGCGGTGGTTATCGACTCCAGAGCCTCGAGTCTATAAGCAGAACTCCTGTCCATAGCTATCTGCCTGAGCGTCTGTAAACCTGCATTACTACCCAGATTAAGCATGCATCTGGCCGCACGCAACCGAACCTGCTCATAGGAAGAATTGAGCAAAGCAGCCAGCTCAACAAGGCTCTGATTGCCGATCGCCTCGAGGGCAATTTCACTTTCTTCCTTTTCCGGCGTCCGGGCAAGCTCTCCGGCATAGTGACTTATTCTTTTCAGGGTCATTTCCGGTGTCCCGGCAAGGTACATTGTCCTGACTATCGAAACAAATCTTTTTCTTCGTTCTTTATATATGGTCGGGACCTTCAATTCAATCTGACCGGGAGAAATCGCCATTGCAATGTCACGACCAAAACGTTCGTTCAATCGATTGCGAATAATATTGGACAGTTTAAAATCAGGCTTCTCAAAAACCAACCTGATGTTGTATTCTGCAAGAGCCTTGCCGCCCGCGAGGATATAACCGGTCCTTTTATCAATGCCGGAAGTGCTTATTTCATCAGTAAAGACCGGCCCTTCGGCATCGGCCAAAATTTCAGTAGTTATGCCGAAGCTTCCTGTAATTTTCAGTTCGGTTCGGTACAACCAGCCGCCTTCCAGAGAAGTCGTTTGTGTGCCGGGCAACGCAGTAACTTTTACATCGAAATACTGACTTTTTGCATCCTGCACGGGAATTACTGCCTCAACCAAAACCACCGCCGTATCGGTACTGTTAATCAGGCTTTCGGCCTTAGACATTGTCTCGGCAGGCAATTGTGCCATGATATATTGGGTTAGATATGACCTAATCTGTGGCGGGCATTCCAAAGAACCTGTTCCTCTTAGCCCGCCGACCAAGCCAAAACCTTCCACTGAAATCGATTCAGGATAAATCACCTCAACTAATGATCCGACCGTAGTGCCTAAATCCTGTGCAGGTCCACTCCTGGCACCTGGATTACAGCCTGTTATATAAAAAATAACCTGTACTACCGTGATAAAAAAAATCATTTTACGAATGATAATACCCATCCCGCTTGATACCTTAAATAAAGTTCATTTCAAGGTTTAAAATTATCCACACATACTATGAATTCTTCCTGTTCTCGTCAAGCTTAATTCCGCTTTTTTCAATCGCCAATGATCTGGCAAACGACCGTTCTGGTTCTCGGCCTGGTATCAAAATCAACCAGGATGATTTGCTGCCATGTCCCGAGTGTCAGCCTGCCGTCAACTACCGGCACACTCAAAGAAGGCCCCAAGAGCGAGGCCCTGACGTGGGAATGGCCATTATCATCATGCCAGGTCTCTTCATGCTCGTACCGTGCATTTTCAGGTGCGATTTTCTCAAAAGCTGCTGCGATATCATAATTGACCAGGCCCGGCTCATATTCGGTCGTTGTAATCCCCGCCGTTGAACCAA
>CAZMWN010000062.1:0-8852 GCA_964569935.1 uncultured Pirellulales bacterium | reverse complement strand
TTTATTATCGATTGGGCCACGGCCTCACCAACCTGTTCGGTTATATTGACAACATCACAATTGCCTTTTGTTTTAATCCTGATTTCCTGTGTTTTAACCATTAACGATACACCCTGTTATTAATTCTTATAGTTCATTTTTCACAGAGAGTAAAATAACAGATGTAACCTTACTTTTCAAGTCCGACACATTTCCGCGCAGGGTACTGTTATGAACTTTTTCCTTGCATTGGTTGCCATGACGGTAATAATACCACCAGTCGAATCACAATATATCAACCAAGGAGCGGCTACATGGCACAGGAAGAACAAGTTCTGGTAATCGAACGAAAAATAATCGAACAGCTTGGAATGTTTCACGGTCTGGCATTCGACATTGACCGCTATCTGGGCAGGATTTTTGTCCAGGGCATCCCCCGTTTTATGCCGAGATCGCAGGCCGAACAGGATCCTTCCTATAAACAGCTCATCCCCTATGTCATCATGGCTCACCAGGGAAAATACTTAAGCTATGTAAGAGGCAGGCGGGCGGGCGAATCCCGCCTTGTCGGAAACCGTTCCATCGGTATCGGAGGTCATATCAATCCGATTGATGCTGATAATAGTTCTTTATTTGCTCACTTATACGAAAATTATCTTACCGCCGTTCAGCGTGAAGTGGCAGAGGAAGTATCTGTAGAAACGACCTATACGGACAGTATAGTTGCCCTGCTCAACGACGATTCCAACGAGGTCGGAAGCGTACACCTTGGAATCGTCCACTTCTGGAAGCTGGATGCCCCCCGGGTCGGGAAAAAAGAGCAGATGATTACACAAATGGCTTTTATGACGCCGGAAGAACTGCAGCAGGTTCGGGATACCATAGAAACATGGTCGCAATTGTGCCTTGATGGCCTCGCTAAAATGGAAAAATGCACAGAAACAAAACCAAAACCGGATATTTATTCTAATAAGTGATTAAAAATCCAAATGATTACCTGCTGATCCCTGCGCTCCGAGCCCCGCCTTTGATTACTAATATTTAACAGTTAAAAATACCCGTTATTCCATACAACCAAATAACATTGACTATCCAGTTAAATTCATAAATTCCCTAATCACCACGTTATTTCAACTGATAGCCTTTCTGCATGAATTTTAAGTCTAAACTGTCCGGATGATCCGCATTCCAAATTTTCTGAACATAGATATCGTACATGTCTATTGTGCGTTGATCCAGCCATCTGTGCATTTCCGCCCTGCCATCGGCCCAGCCGAGACAGCTACTATTACCATGCCAGACCGTCAGCGGGTCACACCACTGAGTTCCAGTAGGATATAAAAGCCATGAGCCCATATTCCATTCTCTTGGATCGGCTTCCTCCACAAATACATATTTTGTAGCGGGATTATCAATTTCAGAGTACTTGCTGATATTAATGTAGCTTGTGTTATTTAACTTTTCCCCATTCATTCCACCGGCAATGGAATAACTGCGGAAGGTTGCTAAATTGGATCTTTTTCTGTCATCTGACGGGCATCGATATGAATCTACATCTTTTACATAAGAAAATAAAAATCCGTTCCTTATGCCATTCTGCTCTTGTTCAATAGTAGGATCTGAGTCGCCTGTATAGTTACGATCGGCATCCTGGGGCGGCTCGACCCAATACGGTTGTTTATAATCCTTGAATGCTGTGCTTCTGGGCACATTACCATGAACTAACTTGCCGTCGTTATCATCCTGGTACATGAACCACCCTAATGCCAGATTCCTTACATTATTCTGGCAGTGGATACGCTTGGCGTGATCTCTGACTTTATTTAAGGCAGGCATCAAGATTCCCATCAGCAGAGCTATAATTGCGATAACGACAAGCAATTCAATTAGTGTAAAACCCGCTTTTTTCATTTTTTTCTCCTGACCTTATACGACAGCAGAGGATTCAAGTAAGGAAAACAAAGCTGCCGAGCAATGCCCCTTATATCTATCACTGCAGTAAATGGATGTTAGAAAGGCGGCGTTGCGCACATCAATACTGCTTTTTTCCGATATTAATCGACTTTTCAACATGTTAAATCATACAACAATAAGGGCTTTTTGTCAACTGATTTAATAAAACAGAAAAAATGACGAATTTTCGATAAAAAACTGTATTCGAACATGTACCCCGGCTTAAAAAGCTCTCCGCAGCATGCTAAACACGGCTATTTGCTAATTTTATCTCCGGCACTGGTCTGGGGACTAAAAAATCCTTCTATATTCTATTGTTCCTTCAACACATTTTTAATGTCGGGCCTGAGCAATTTAGTCCATACTTCGTAGCCCTTGCTGTTCAGATGTAGTTGATCTTTCAGAAACAACTTTTGATTAGGCTTGCCATCGCTATCGAGCAGCGGCGTAGCACCATCGAAATAAAACAGGCTGTCGTCCTTCATCGAAAAGTCCTTAATCATCGTGTTAGCCTCGTTCATAACATCCCAAAGAGACCATCGGTTACCGCTTGGCTTAATACTTATAAAAATAATCCGAGTTTCAGGCAGTTTCTTGCGGACCAGGCTCACGAATTTCACATAGTCATCAAGCACACGCTTTGCACTCTTACCGCCGGCCACGTCATTGTCACCGGCATAAAATACTATCACTTTCGGCTTATAAAAGAGCACAATCCGATCTGCATAATAATTGACATCCGAAATCTGGGAGCCGCCGAATCCACGGTTGATTACGTTAAATTCTTCGAAACATTCGCGGGTCGGCCATAGCCTGATACTGGAACTGCCCACAAACAAGACCGCATCCGAAGCAAATGTGTTTTTACTGTCCCACTGCTCGAAAACGCGAATTGTCTCTTCCCATCGGGCCGCCTCATTCTTTACCGCCGTTTTTTCCTGAGCATTCAATGCAACTAAGCTACAAAGTACAATTAACAGGCAAATCTCCCGTCGAATCATTTGAGAATCCTTCCGAAAATTACAATTGATATAACAAGCCGTAAAACACACGCCGACCTATGCTAACAAAATAGAAACGATTTGACAAACAATCAAAATACAGAGACATTTGTTAAAGTTTTTTGCTATAAGAATATTATTAAAAATGTTATAATAACCTTGTCAAACAATCGTAAAGATAAGGTGGTGTCATGAAACGAAATATTCTCATTCTTTTCCTAATGACCGCTCCCGCCTGGAGTGCCGAAATCCCTTTCAAACGCGGCGTCAACCTTACAGGCTGGTTCCAGACCTCAAGTGTGCAACAAATCCAGTTCACAAAATACATGAAGCAGGATTTAATCAATATAAAAAGTTTAGGTTGTGATGTAATTCGATTGCCTATCAACTTACACTTTATGACAAATGGCGAACCGGATTATACAGTCGAACCATTATTCTTCCACTTCCTCGACCAGGTCATTGACTGGGCCGAAGAACTGGAACTGCATCTTATTCTTGACAACCACACATTCGATCCGGCTCAAAATACCGAGCCGAACATTGTCGATATTCTGGTCCCAGTCTGGACGCAAATGTCCGAGCACTACAAACAGCGTTCGAACCTTATTTACTACGAAGTGCTCAACGAGCCGCACGGCATTTCAGACCAAATCTGGAATAGCATCCAGCAACAGGTCATCGATGCAATTCGCGAGGTCGATAAAAAACACACTATTATTGTCGGCCCGGCGGGATGGAACAGTTACAACAACCTCCGCTTCCTGCCGGAATACGAAGATGACAACCTGATATATACATTCCATTTTTACGACCCGTTCTTATTCACTCATCAGGGCGCAAGCTGGACCGACCCGTCAATGGTGCCGCTGGCCGGCGTGCCATTCCCATACGATGCCAACTGCATGCCCGATTGCCCACAGGAGCTGGAGGGCACCTGGATACACAGCAATCTTGCAAATTATAGAAATCAGGGGACAGTGGACCGCGTGAAATACCTAATTGATATCGCTGTGGATTTCCAGACTACACGTGATGTTCCCCTGTTCTGCGGAGAATTCGGCGTATATAAACCAAACAGCGACAACGAGGACCGAATCTACTGGTATGATATTGTGCGAAACTACCTTGAAGAAAAAGGCATCGCATGGACAATCTGGGATTATCAGGGCGGCTTCGGCCTTTTCGAGAAGGGAACCAATGAACTGTTCGATTACGATTTGAATGTCCCCATGGTTGAAGCGCTGGGATTGACTGCTCCGCCGCAGCAGGAGTTTGTCCTGACCCCGGATGTAAATGGTTTTGATTTGTATCTCGATTATATTGCACCAAAAATCGTCGATGCCAGCTGGCAGAACGAGAGACTGCTGGATTATTACTGTACAGATAATCCGACAGACGGTGAATTCTGTATTCACTGGACGGGAGTGGACCAATATGGCTGTCTCGCACTTCGTTTTTCGCCTGTCAAAGACCTTTCCGTACTGGTGGATAAAGGTTGTGCAATTGATTTCTGGATTCGATGTAATCAGTCGAATGCGAGGATTGACATGCGGTTTGTCGATACCAAAACCAACGAGCCCGACGACCATCCCTGGCGCATGCGCTATAGAATTGACCAAAATACTGCCGTCCTTGACGGCCAATGGAATCATTTACATATCCCACTCGATACATTCACCGAGCATGGCTCATGGGACAACGGCTGGTATAATCCGACAGGTAAGTTCGACTGGACCGCTATCGACCATTTCGAGTTTGTTGCCGAATACAACGACCTGGATGAAATCCATTTTTATTTCGATAACATCCGTATAGTAGAACCGTAAGATATATACACCCAAATGAATTAATTTAGCATTGCATACTTCGTTTCGGTTTTTCCCGCTGGATACGCACATGTATCGGCAGCAAGGATTTGATATTTAACTTCACAACCTCATTAAGAGAAAACTTGCCAAAAGTTACTGTATTTGTTATACAGGAATTCCGGCTGAAAAAAACTTCAAGTATGAAATCCTATGATTGAGAAAAGGTAGCTAAAAGTTCAAAATCAATAAAACCAGAAGGTGAAAACTATGCAAAAACTCGTTCTTCTAAGACATGGACAAAGCATCTGGAACAAGGAAAATCTTTTTACCGGCTGGACCGACGTTGATTTAAGTCAAAAAGGCATCGAAGAGGCCGAGCAGGCCGCTGAACTGCTAAAAAAAGACAGTTTCTCCTTCGATCTGGCATTTACTTCTGTCCTGAAACGTTCTATTCGTACTTTATGGATTGTCCTTGATAACATGGATTTAATGTGGTTGCCCGTCATCAAGTCCTGGCGGCTTAACGAACGCCATTACGGTGCCCTGCAGGGTCTTAATAAAACCGAGACTACTCTAAAATATGGAGATGAGCAGGTCAAACTATGGCGAAGAAGTTATGCAATCCAGCCCCCCGCCCTGGAAAAAACCGACCCTCGCTGCTATGACCGGGAACCTGCGTACAAAAAAATAGACAAGAAAAACCTGCCGTTCACGGAATCATTGAAGGATGTTGTCGACAGATTTCTCCCATATTGGCATGAAACGATTGTGCCCGAAATAATAGCCGGTAAAAAGGTGTTAATCTCCGCTCATGGTAATAGTTTACGAGCTTTGGTAAAATATCTCGATAATATATCAGAGGAAGATATTTCGAATTTGAACATCCCCACCGGCATACCTTTGATATATGAATTGGATGATGACATGAAACCGCTGAAACACTACTATCTCGGCGATCCGGCAAAAGTCGCCGCTGCTGCTCAGGCCGTAGCCAATCAAACAAAACAAGAATAATGATTCGAGATTTACCCTTTTTCAGTATAATGAGATATTAACTGACGAACATAAATGATAACCAAATTTTAATAAGGAGTGCAGATTATGAAGGCGAGGTTTTTGCTTCCTGTGGTAATTACACTTATTGTCCCCGTTTGTTTCGCCCAGGACGATATTGCAGCAAAGCTGGCACCGTCTGCAATAGAGGCCCGGATAGCGGACATCCGAATGGGTGACATCATAGTAAAGACCAAACCAGGTTCTGATATTAAGGTTCAGCAGGTACGTCATGAATTCTTATTCGGCACCGCAATTGCAAATTCACTTGCGGAAAAACATGAGAACGCCATGTCGGCGGAAGACAGAAAGATGTATCTGAAAATTCTCGCCGAGAATTTCAACTACGCTGTTCACGAAAACGCTTTGAAATGGTACGACTGCGAAAAACAGTACAATGTTGTCGATTATTCCACAGCGGACAGAATATGGGAAATCTGTCACGAGTTAAACATACCGATGCGCGGCCACTGCATATTCTGGGCGAAAGACAAATACGCTATGCCCTGGTTAAAAAAACTGGATAATGACGAGCTTCGCAGGAAGGTTATCAACCGTGCGATTGATGTTACAAAACATTTTAAGGGCCGCATTGAAGAGTTCGACCTGAACAACGAGATGATTAATGGTGACTTCTTCCGGCGTCGCCTTGGCTACGGCGTTATCAATGAAATGGCATTTGCTGCCAAAGCGGGCAATCCGGATATTACGCTCTATGTAAACGATTATGGTGTTCTTGTCGAGCGCAATTACAACGCCGATTCTTATATAACCCAAATCCAAAACCTTCTCGCAAATGGCGTCCCCATCGGCGGTATCGGCTGCCAGGGACACACTATCACTTCCGACGAAGCCGACTCCACCGGCAAAGCTGCAACTCTGCCCGAGCGCGTTCAGAGTACTCTCGATAAGCTCGCGCAGTTCGATCTGCCGATTAAAATCACCGAATGTCTTTTTACCGCCGATGACGAACAAGGCATAGCCGATGGTCTTCGAGAATTCTTCCCTATTTGCTTTGCACACCCTAAAGTTGAAGCGATTTTAATGTGGGGCTTCTGGGAGGGCGATCACTGGCAGCCACAAACAGCCATGTGGAAAAGAGACTGGACACCCACTCTTCAAGCCATGGCCTATCGCGAGCTGGTTTTTGACAAGTGGTGGACCCAGGCTTCCGGTAAAGCCGACGACAGTGGGACATTTAAAACACGTGCATTTTACGGCGATTATACAATCACTTCAAATGGGAAGGCCATAAATGCGACTCTCAGCAAGAAAGATAAATCGGTGCAGGTAAGTTTTAATTAATGACAATTCCCAGGTTATTCCTCCGCCGCATGGGTGAGGGCTAATCGTTTTTGTACTATTACATGTACACGATGCTAAAAATACATAGCCCACTAATTGATTAGGGGATTTTACTTAGATAGAATCACTTACAGGATATGTAAAGATGAATCGATTATGTATAATGTTGCACATATTGCTAACGTTGTTTTTTAACATCAACTGCATTTTAGCCGAGGAGCACGCGGATATTGTCGTTGATTGTAACGGCACCGGCGATTATAAAACCATCACGCAGGCAATCGATGCACTGTCCATGTACCCATATCAGCGAACAATAATTTTGATTAAAGACGGCATTTACCAGGAGAAATTACGAATAGAGCATAACTACATCACACTTCGCGGCCAATCGCGTGACGGCACCATCATCCGCTACAGTCAGCTAAGGGAAGACTGGAATAAAAATAAAGACCATATCGGCCCGGGCGTGATAAACATAAACGGCGATGACATCATCCTGGACAATCTTACTATCGAAAACACCCAGCCCCAGGTCGGTCCACACGCCTTCACCATTTACGGTTTCGGCACCCGAACTATTATTACCAATTGTAATGTCACCAGCAACGGCGGAGATACCGTTTCCTTGTGGAATTATAAACACGGGATGTATTACCATGCAAATTGTCTCTTTAAAGGCGCGGTCGATTTCGTTTGCCCGAGGGGCTGGTGTTTCATTCGCGACTCGAAATTTTACGAAGTCAGAAAAACCGCCGCTATATGGCACGCAGGCAATTACTCACCCAACCAGAAATTCGTCATCAGAAATTCCCACTTTGACGGCGTTCCCGGCTTCAACTTAGGCAGGCATCATTATGAAGCTCAGTTCTACCTGCTGGATTGCAGTTTTTCCGCCAATATGGCCGACAAGCCCATCTACAAAGTTATGGATAGAAATCCAGACAGGAACAATCCGTACTATTTTGGCGAAAGAAAATATTATCACAACTGCCAAAAAGAAGGCGAGGCCTACCAATGGTACAAAGATAATCTTGAACAGGCCGTTGACACACCAAAACCGGAGGATATCACACCGGCCTGGACATTTGATGGCAAGTGGGACCCTGAATCGAAAGAACCTTTGTCGATAGCAGATTATAAAATAGACGGCCGTTCTTTGATTCTTACATTTAACCAAATCGTGACAGTTCGGGGAAAGCCCGCCTTTAAGAATAAATCGGGAAAACTTTTTAGTATTATCATGCAGCGGTTTAATGATATCAATCGGCTCACGTTTACTTCGGACAGTGATATTACCAAAGAAGACCTCCGGGGAGAAATGGCCGTTCAGCAAGGAGATATTATTTCTTCGGTCGCCTCTGTTTACCAAAGGTCTATCGGACCGAAATTCACAATCAACTTTTAAAAATCAACAAGGACATTACTTATGAAGTTAAATGCAAGAAAACTTTGTTTAGCATTATGCTTTTATGTTTTGACGTCCTTTCAAACGGCCTTCTGCCAGGTCCGGCTCCCGCTTTTGGTAAGTGATGGCATGGTATTGCAAAGGGACGCTGGCATAAAAATATGGGGCTGGGCTGCTGCCGGTGAGAAGATAACACTAAGCTTTAACGGTAAAACATGCAACGCCACAACTGATGCAGATGGTAAATGGGCTGTGATGCTTTCGGCATTAAAAGCGGGTGGCCCATACGATATGGAAATTAATGCCGCTAATCATATTACTCTAAAAAATATCCTGATAGGC
>CAZMWN010000061.1:0-14177 GCA_964569935.1 uncultured Pirellulales bacterium | reverse complement strand
CAGAAGACGGAAGACAGAGGACGGAAGACAGAGGACGGAAGGCAGAGGACGGAAGGAAGAGGACGGAAGACAGAGGGGATGGAACCGAAGGATGAGGGACGATACACGAGGGACGATGGAGGAAGGTATTGAAAGAAATACACGAAATCCCAAGCAAATCTGCTCACATAAAACCGTGTTTTCGTGCAAATTTCCAACAGAGTGGCTTTGAAAGTGGAATCTCTTGATAATTCAAGGTGAATTTGGTACAATTAATGGTGTTGTACGCAGAAGTGTATGCTTTTTAGCCGTATGAATGGGAACTGTCAAATCAAGGTTAATTCTTAATATGGTAATGCATAGTATAGACATCCAGCCTCCTTATGCAAGAAAGAAAAGGGTGTTCATTGCTAAGCATAAGGATAATAGACCAGATAGTAATTATATTCAAACAAGAGATTTTAATCGTAAAGGGCTTATAGAAAAAGAAACCTGGAAGTTGGATAATGGTGAGGCAATTATTGATTTAGATGATGCACAATATGTTTCTCAGAAGAACGCTGAGGAACTTCAAATGCTAGTACTTGAACCATCTGCTTTAATGAAATTAGCTAAACAAAAGGATTATTATGGAAATAAGGGACAAATGTGCATACTTCATAACAAGAGAATTTATTATAGCTCTGTAATTGTTGAAATAATCCCTCCACTTACAGAAGATTTTGAACCTGAGTATGATATTAGTCAGGATTTTGAGGATTTTAAAAAATCCTAAATCTTTTCTAATTGTTTTTGAGAAATAAGTTTTTCTTTACCCAAAGGGACTCGAACCCTCAACCTATACTCCTACCCATTGTCAAAAGAGAAAACCGGCGTTTCTAAGGTAGATTCATCGCCGTGGAGAATTAAAGGTGTCCGCCTGTTCTATAGGGTATATTTTTCTTCGGGAGAATTCTTTTGAGATTGCAGCAGTCCCATTCGACACTTCGATGTTGCTCAGTCCTTGGGACTCCTTACGGAGGGCGGGCTAAGAAGCATGAGGCGGTATGCAGGCAATGAATTTGCCGTAAAAGAGGGTGGGCAAAAAAACTATTGCAAATATTCATAAAAATACTATAATATGCGGTTTGTCATGCGTGGAGTATACACGCAATATGCCATACAATATTGATTGTAGAAAATGGGAGAAGTTCCAATGGAACAAATTGCAGAACCGGGAATCGACTTATTTGGCGAAACATTGCCCTCATTGGACCAGATAAAGGCACTGTCTGAGTATATCCATTCCAGCGAAAAGAACCAGATGGATTTCAGCGAACAAGTGGAAACTCATTCGGCCGAAACCTCGAAACAGATTTTGGTAGCATTAGGCATCGGTTTGTTTATTCTTGGAAGAACTGCCGAAGCCATCGAAAAGCTGCAAAAAGCAAAGGACTGCAAGGAAAAATTTATCTACCTGGCTTTCGCACAACGCCGAATCGGCGAATTTGATGAAGCAATTCAAAATCTGCAAAAATGCCTCGATTATGAGGCTGATAAATTAAACATAACACTGGAAAAAGCAGCCACCCATCGTTATGCAACGAAATTCGATAAAGTAGACAAGGAACTGAAAACCTGTGCGAACTTTGAAAATGTCAGTAGCGAATATCACTATCAGCTCGGACGTTTGCAGGAAGTCCAGGGGCTCTACGAACAGGCAACGGACAATTACATGAAAGCCGTGGAATTATCTCCGAATAACCAAAAAGCTCTTTTCCACCTGGCCTACCGTTGCGACCTCTCAGGTGACGAAGAATCAGCTATTAATTACTACAGGCAAATCGCTGCAAACACACCGGCTTACGTAAGTGCCCTAATGAACCTGGCTGTGCTGTACGAAGATAATGAAAAGTTCGACAAAGCAGCCCAATGTGTCGATACAGTTCTGGAGACTCATCCAAATCATAAAAGAGCGATCCTGTTCAAAAAAGACATCGAAAGCTCAAAAACAATGTTCTATGATGAGGAAAAGGAAAAGAAAAAGACCCGTAAAAACCAAATCCTTGAGACTCCCATCTCCGACTTCGAGCTGTCGGTACGCAGCAGAAACTGCCTCAAGAAAATGAAGATTCAAACGCTTGGAGATCTTTTAAATATCACTGAGGCAGAACTTCTATCATATAAAAACTTTGGTGAAACCTCTCTCAAAGAGGTTAAATCAATCCTCGAGCCGAAAGGTATGTCTCTGGGTATGTCTCTTGAGGAAAAACAGTTCCCTGTGGTAGAACCTTCCAACGGCACTGCAATGACCGACCAGGACCAGGGGCTTATGAACAAGCCCATCGATGACCTGCAGTTATCGGTACGCGCCCGAAAGTGCATCCAGAAGCTCAACATTCGCGTAATTGGCGAGCTGACATGCAGAACAGATGCCGAGCTTCTTGGCTGTAAAAACTTCGGCGTAACAAGCCTGAACGAAATCAAAAAATCACTTGTAGACCTTGGATTATCCCTGCGAAGTTTAGATTAACCAATAAATTAAAGTCAGGGATTTTGACCTTGTCCAATACCATCCAACTGACAGGAAAGTCTGCTAAAACAGCCTTGCAGATAGTTCATAAAGGGCACCGCTTCCGTGTTTTGAAAAATAAAGCAATATTCCTATTACTCCTGCCGGTTGCTCTATGCGGCTGTAAAGGCAGACAGGTAACAACACCCACTCCGCAGATGGACATCGAGCCGCAGTACTGGGTCAGAGTTTTGCTATATAACGATATCAATAACTGCACGCTCAGGATTTCTTCGACTTTCAGTATCACTAACGAAGACCCGAACGCGCAGACACAAACTATATCTGTTAATTTTGAGCGAATTGATTCGCCGATTAATATCCGATTGACATACGAAGGGCTCAGCATAGCAGACCGGACTTTCACAGATAATAAGATAGTAATTACTCCCAACGATCCATATATTTTCAATATAAACGGCAGTGAATATCGAGGAAAATTAAAGATAATAATAAATCCGGACGGCAGCTCTTTTGACGCTATCAACATGATTCCGCTCGAATCATATTTAGCAGGAGTTGCAGGTGCTGAGATGCCCGACTACTGGGAACCGGAGGCACTTAAAGCCCAGGTGATTGCGGCAAGGACCTACTGCTTATATATAAAAAGGCGTTTCGGCAATAATCGCAACTGGGACGTGAGCAAAACGGCTGCGCATCAGGTTTATCACGGGCTCTCTGTTGAATCCACTACAATTTGGAACGCAGTCAATCAGACAACCGGCATGATTTTGGTATGCAAACAAGATGACGGAACCGAGGATATTTTCCCCGCCTATTACAGCTCAACCTGTGGCGGTCATACAGAAAACAGCAAGAATGTATTCAGTGAATCATTCGAACCATTAATCGGTGTGCCCTGTCCCTACTGCAAGGACGTTGCAAAATCCAAATTCTTCTTCTGGCCCATGGTTCGATTCGATAAAGCTGATGTTACAAAAAAACTTTTCCAAAGATACGAAAAACTCAATCAGCTCGGTAATATCACAGATATTGCCGTCACAAGCGAAACTGATTACGGAGATTTCTCCCGAGTGACTATGATAGAATTGCTCGGTTCAAACGGGAGCAGCGATTTTTTAAGGGCCGAGGATTTTCGTCTGGTTATTGATTCAACCGGCCGAAAAATCAGAAGCGCAAGCTTTCAGCTCGTAAATTTGGAAGATAGTTGGGCCTTTTTAGCTGGTAGGGGCTGGGGACACGGCGTTGGGATGTGCCAATGCGGCGCCGAAGGAATGGCGAGAGAAGGGAAAACCGCCATGCAGATACTTTCTCATTACTATCCGGGATCCAAAATATTGACAATCAACTATTAATAGCAGGAATTATTCCCATACGCCCACACTCTATGATACAATCTAAGCCTTGTACAGTTATGTACTTATATAATATTGGAAAATTTAGAACGTGTTTTTAAATGAGTAACTTTAAAATTCTGTGCAAAGATTCCTTTTCAGCTGCAAGAGCGGGTTTGCTGACAACCGCACATGGAAAGGTCGAAACTCCTGCATTTATGCCGGTCGGGACTGCCGGGGCGGTTAAAGGTATAACTCCAGAGCAACTCAAGGAAACCGGGGCTTCTATTATATTAGCCAACACTTACCACTTGCTGCTTAGACCCGGGATCGAAACGATAGAAAAACTTGGTGGGCTTGGCAGATTTATGGGATGGGACAGACCAATATTGACAGACAGCGGCGGTTATCAGGTATTCTCGCTAAGCCCTTTAATAAAAATCGATGATGACGGTATCGAATTCGCAAGCCACATAGATGGAGCAAAAGTATATCTAAACGCCGAAATAGTCACAGAAATCCAGAACCGGCTCGGTGTCGATATTATAATGTGCCTGGACCAATGCACAGCGTTTGGTGCCAGCGACTCGGAGGTCAAAAAAGCCGTCGAAAGAACTATTCGCTGGGCAAAAAACGCCAAGGAGGCACATGCTAATCCCAATCAACTGCTTTTTGGTATTGTCCAGGGTGGGATAAATCCGGAGCTGCGAACGCACTGTGCCTTGGAACTTGTCAAAACAGGCTTTGACGGTTATGCTATCGGTGGTTTAAGTGTCGGTGAAGGACACGAAAATATGATAAAAACCGTGAAACACACAATGCAGCATCTACCGCAGGATAAACCTCATTACCTTATGGGAGTCGGTACACCAGCGGATATTATCGCTGCCGTAAGGGCAGGTATTGATATGTTCGATTGTGTCCTGCCGACAAGAAATGGGCGAAACGCCTTCGCTTTTACCCAAAACGGCCCGTTGCGTCTCAGGAATAACGCCCACATCAACGACTCCGGGCCGATAGAGGCCGGTTGCGATTGTTATAGCTGTAGGAATTTCAGCCGGGGTACTCTGAGGCATTTCTTCAATTCAGGCGAAATGCTGGGCCCAATATTGGTTACAATTCACAATTTGACGTTTTATCAGAGGCTTATGGCCAAAATAAGGCAAAAATTGAAAGAAGGTGAATTCTTCAATTGGGTAAAAGAATTCACTATTGATAATTGATAAATCAAAAAAAATCGTTAGTATGTACGGTTTGTTCACCGGTTGGAAGCCGGTTTTAATATTAAGAAAACCGATATCCAGTAAATGAAGGGAATATCAGAATGAACAATATATGGATATTAGCCCAGACAGACGGAAACGACAGTATTTCTTCGGTGCCGGTTACTTCAGAAGGCCAGACTACAATGACAGCATCAGGGGATCCAAACAATGGTTTACCCGCGAAACCGCAACAAAGAAGTCCCTTTCCCATCTGGCTTTTTCTGCCGCTGTTGTTACTGATGATATTCATGTTCTTCAGGGCCCCCCAGAAACAAAAGAAAGAACGCAAAAAATTGGAACAGTCGCTCGAAAAAAATGACAAAGTCCTGACAATCGGCGGAATTATTGGAACAATCGTCGATATCAAGGATGACGAGATTACGTTGAAAGTTGACGAATCAAATAACACAAAAATAAAAATTCGCCGTTCAGCAATCGGAAAAAACATGTCGAAAGATAAATGATGGCAGCTAATCTACTGATTTGCTGTATTATACCGGTGGTTCGACCTCGGCTCCGACGGTAGCAATACACTAATAGTTAATACAATATACTGAGGAAAAATATGAACAAGAATTTGACGCCGAAAATTGTTCTGGTTATCGTTCTTATTATCGTTGCGGTATGGACCTTATATCCTCCCCAAATGACCCTGAAACAGGGTATAGACCTTGCAGGCGGGACAAGTCTGATCTATGAAATAGATACATTCGGCCTCATTGAAGCCGAGAAGAAAGATCTATCTCATAAAATGATTACCGTTTTACGCAGACGAATCGATCCGGCCAACATCCAAAACCTTATCTGGAGACCACAGGGAAACACCCGATTTGAGGTACAAATGCCTCTGGCAAGCGCAGAAGCACACGAAAAACGAGCAAATTATGAAAAAGCCGAGGAGGCACTGCTTGGCAAAAACGTGAGCCGTTCCAAAATAATCCAGGCACTTCAGAAGCCGGCAGAAGAAAGAACTGCGCTATTTACTGATTTTTCACAGAGTGATCCGAACAGAATGACCATTCTTGAGAACCTGGCCAAGGTTTATGACGAACGCATGGAACTGCGGGAAAGCAGAGACAGCCTTTATACAAAACTCGAAACTATTGAAAACACAATTTCATTGGCCGGTATTGAACTTGAACGCGTAAAACTCAGCGTTGGTAATTGGGTTGATCTGAACGATCAAGAACTCCGGGAGTCACTTACAAAAATCTCAGACGCTAACGATAACATTGAACTGCTAAGTGGTTATGCTAAGACCTACTCCGAGTGGGCTAAAATCGCTAATCAGCTCTTAGAGGTAAGAACTCAATATCATGAGAGTATGAGTAAAATTGACGAACTCAATCTGACTGAAGATATGCTGAACTTATGCCTCGAAAAATCCCCTAAATCAGCAAAGCGCAAAGAGGAAACAGAAAAGCTAAAGGCAAATTTTCCAGACCGGGTTAACGAAATTGATCAAGTAATTGCAGCCTATGACGAATACCGTCCTTTCAAAGGCAGACTCGACGACCCACAGGACCTCAAGCGAATGCTCAAAGGCGCCGGGATACTCGAATTTCGAGTACTGCCTACAGTGGATCATCCCGATGTTGATATGTCTGCAATGAAAAATTACATCGAACGCCTTCAGGAAAGAGGGCCCGAATATGCCTCGGACAGTTCATATCGATGGTTTGAAATTGAAAATTCTGAGGAATGGCACGCAATGGACGCCCAAAAGCGGCCATCAATTGTCGGCCAGTTTGGAGAGAAATACTATGTACTGGCAAGTAACAAAACCGACGATGTCATGTTACACAGTCCCGGCGTAAAAGACTGGAAGCTGGAGAAGGCGTATCCGACCACCGATAGACTCGGCCGCAGAGCCATTGGCTTTCTTATGGATGTCAGGGGTGGAAAGCTAATGGCAAATGTCACAGGACAGAACATCGGCCGACCTTTATGCTACTTTCTCGATGGAATCGCAATCTCAGCGCCAAATATAGAAGAGAGAATAGCCGGACAGGGTGTAATAACCGGTAGATTCTCTCAGATCGAAGTTGAAGATACGATTAATAAACTCAACGCCGGCTCCCTGCCCGCTCGTCTGATAGAACAACCAATCGCTGAAAATACAATCGGCCCTTTCATCGGAGCCGACAACCGCGACCAGGGCATCAGAGCGGGTTTCATCGGTCTCATAGCTGTTATAGCGTGTATGGCGATTTATTATTGTCTGGCCGGCGCAATCGCCGACATGGCTCTTTTATTAAACCTGCTTTTCGTGCTTGCAATAATGGCAGGTATCAGGGCGACTTTCACGTTACCCGGTATCGCCGGTATCATACTAACCATCGGCATGAGTGTTGACGCCAACGTACTGATATTCGAGAGAATACGTGAAGAACAAGAGAAAGGCTCATCTCTAAGAGTCGCGATAACGAACGGCTATCAAAAGGCGTTCAGAACCATTTTTGATGCTAACCTGACAACATTTATAACCGCGGCAATTCTTTACTGGCGAGCCTCGGAAGAAGTAAAGGGTTTTGCAATTGTCCTTATGCTCGGTATCGCATCGAGTATGTTCACTGCACTATTCGTAACCCGGACGGCGTTCGATTTCCTTTTCTTTTTCAAACCCACATGGCGGACAATAAAGTTGACCTTTATTATCACATGGCCCGCCTGGGCACTGCTGCATTTATTTACAAAGTCGGCTTATCAATTCCTGCCCTTCGGATTCTGGATCAATCTAATCCTAAGTGCCGCCCTCATGGGGCTTTTTGTAGCGGTTGTGCTTACACTTCTTGTTCCCGTTTTCGGCCTTTTGGCATGGCTGACTCAGCGAATTGTTAAAGGTCATTTATTCATGCTTCGGCTCATACACAAACCTAACGTCAACTGGATGCGTTCCAGACCGGTTTTCTTCGGTATATCGGCTCTGCTGATCGCAGGAGGATTGTTAGTTTTCTTTAATAGAAACGATGCTGAAAACAACAAATACGATATAGAATTTACCGGTGGAACAAATGTCCAGATAGTTCTGGTCGAAGGTATCGACCTGACAAGGCAGCAAGTCGAAGACAAAATCAGGTCTGTACTGCCGGGTGCCAATGTTTACAGCGTCGGAGAATCAGGCAGACAATTTGAAATCACAACCACAGAAACCAACAAAATAACAGTTACAGTAACCTTGCCGCAGACAAGCAGTCAATCCCCCGAGCAAATCACCGGCACGATAAGAAAAGCACAGGAGAGCTTTGCAGGCAGATTAAACAGTTTACTCGTAACACAAGATCCTAATAACTCCAGCACATTTGTGATTTCAACGAGTCAGATGAACCAATCTCTTGTAAAAGAGGTGCTGATGAAAGCTTTTTCGGATGCCGATATTTCAGAACCAAAGGTAAACGAAATCGTCAATAATGCAATACGAGCCACTTTCACAGATGAACTGGAAATTCAACAAAATCTTCAACCCAATATCACTTCTGAGGAAAAAATAACCATTGAATTGATAGATGCCAATCCCGTACTGGCTGACTTCCTCGGAGGAATCAAAATCAAATGCGAAATCCAGAGAGCCGCTACCCTTGAAGAAATCGACCAAAGGTTAAAAGATATGCAATTCAAGCCTGAGATGCTCGGAATCGAACGATATGATTACCAAATTCTTGACTCAAGCCTGAAGAGTGAAACAACCGAGCCAAATGTGCCTGTACATTCATTCGTTTATGCAAGCGCCACACCAGATGCGAGTTATCGTGAACTCTCTGAGGATGAATGGACACGATTCGTCGAAAACGAAAAGGCCAAGCTTCTGGATGCAACTACTTTCGAAACCTCCCTCCCGCGTGTAAGGCAATTTGATCCTTCAGTAGGCGCAGAGCAAAAAACGAGAGCATTGATAGCAATTTTCCTGTCGTTGTTCGCAATCGTAACTTATATCTGGATCCGATTTGGAAACGTTCGATACGGCGTTGCCGCTATTATTGCTTTGATACACGATGTATGCATCACACTCGGCGCAGTAACAGTCTGTACATACATCGCAGCGACGCCAATCGGCGAAAAACTCCTGATTGGTAATTTTAAGATTGACCTTGCAATGATAGCTGCGTTTCTGACCCTCATCGGATACTCACTCAATGATACAATCGTTGTTTTCGACCGCATCCGAGAAAACCGAGGGAAGGCCCGCCGGCTCAATGCACAGATCATAACCGACAGCATTAACCAGACAATCTCCAGAACAATCCTAACATCCTTTACGACATTTATTGTAGTGCTGATTATGTACATCTTTGGCGGGGCCGGTTTGAGAGGCTTTACTTTCGCAATCGGATTCGGTATTATCATAGGAACCTACTCGTCCATTGCAATAGCTGCACCGATATTATTGCTGGGCACAAAAAAAATGACAGAAAAGAGCAAATAAAGCTGCCAAATAATGCACAAGGATTTGAAAATAGGTTTGGCTCTGGGCCTGGTACTGGTAATTATTGCCATGATCCGGCTCGCTACTGATCAACGCTTAAGCCCAAAAGCAAGGATGCTGCAACTCCACAACGCAACAGCTCAGGAGGAGCTTACAGCCTCACCTAATGATTTTTCACAGGCTGAATTTTCTCAAAGTGAAATTTCGCTCAACCAACCTTCGAATAGTGAACTTCCGGAAAGCGATTCCGCAATGAGCGATTTGGAACCAAGTGACTTGGCACCGGATAAATCGACAATAATAAGCACAGAGACTGAACAATTATCAACAGATGACAATCCAGCCGAACAGATAAATTCGGCTCAATATGAGCAAGTTGAAAAAATCAAAACTCAGAAATTCCACATCGTACGTAAGGATCAAACTCTTTCGGCCATCTCACAAGAATATTATGGCTCGGCAACTAAATGGAAAAAAATCTTCGACGCCAATCGAGATGTAATCAAAGATGCGAATAAATTACAACCGGGAACGAAACTGATTATCCCCGACTAAACCGTTATTTTATATCGACACAAGAAATGTTTTTCCAAGATTTCTAACTTTGCGCATAATCAGCACAGATTGCCCTAAAGTGAGGATGCTGTCAAAAGATCTTCACCATGCTGACGTAATTACAGGGATTTTGCCGCCTCGCTGTCAACCAGCCATGTCACCTTATCGAGAACAGGCCATATCGCATGAATGGGATAGCGTACTTCGTCCGGCTCGCCGGTCAGGACATCCTTTAATATAGGGGCTTTTTCCTGGCCGCTAACTAAAACGACCAAATGAGATGCTGCACATAAAACAGGATGTGTTAAAGTTATCCTGTTCAGCTTATCATCTAAAACATAAACAACACACGCCAAATCATCCATATCAAAAGTCGCATATGAATTCGGGAACAATGAACCGGTATGTCCATCGGCACCCATCCCGAGCACAATTAAATCAAACTCAGGAGTTTCACTTTCACCCAGATCAAACACATCCCTAATTGTTTCTTCATATTGTTGAGCGGCAACATGAAAATCACCGTATTCGGTTGGAATACGATGAATATTATTCTGTGGGATGGCGACTTTACTTAAGAAGGTATCAGCAGCAAGCTTATAATTACTCTGCGGAGAAGCGGGTGGTACATATCGCTCATCAACCCAGAATAAGTGTATTCTATTCCAGGGCAAAGCGTTTGCCTGGGGCAGGGTACCGAGCAGCTCGAAAAAATGTTTAGGTGTGTTTCCCCCCGATATCGCTACATAAAAAATATCTTTTGTTCTAATTGCCTTTTGTGCATCGGCGATAAAAATCTCTACGCTTCTTTTAGCAAAACTTTCAGTATCGGATACGATTTCAACTTTCGGTCCATATTTTATGGTTGTCATCGTAATACCCCCAACATTTCCGCCAGACAAGAAAATATACTCCTTTTCAAAACAACACTCCCATCTTTTTTTCGCTGATAATTATCTTCGGTATATTATACGTTCAAAGAAGCAATTGTGCACGGAAAAAGTACAAAAAAAATTTACTATTTACAAGCTGTCCGGGCAGAATAATTGAGAGATTCTATTTTACCGAGTTTACCATAAAAACCCGAGCCTTGATATCTTCAAGAATCATATATAATGAAGGCACGAGAATCAGCGTTATGCAGGTCGCAAACATCACTCCAAATGCCAGGCTTATCGCCATTGGTATAAGAAATCGAGCCTGCAGGCTTTTTTCCGTAATCATCGGAAGAAGGCCGCAAAACGTGGTTAATGTCGTCAGCATGATCGGCCGAAACCTGCGCGTTGCGCAGTCGCGAAGCACCTGACTCAATTCGATACCGCTCGACCGCTCGCGATTGATAAGGTCTATCATAATCAGAGAATCATTAACAACCACACCGGAAAGGGCTACGATTCCAAAAAATGAAAGTAAGCCAAGGTTAAAACCCATCAACAGATGTCCAAGTGTAGCACCTACAATACCAAACGGAATCGCAGACATTACTATAATCGGCTGTGAATAGCTCCTGAACTGGACGGCCAACAGGGCAAAGACTGCCATCATCGCAATTCCGAAATTTGGAACCAGGCTGCTGAAGGATTCCTGTATCTCACGCTGCTCTCCCGCAAAACGATATTTCAATCCCGGGAATTCGCGCATGAGTTCCGGCAGCTTGCTTTTAACCAATTCACTGTTAATTTGCTTTGAATTTGCAACAGCCTCATCGACATCGGCCGAGACACTCACAACACGTCGGCGATCGACTCGTCTTATGGTGGAATATCCCCTGCCATACTGGACCTCGGCAACAGTCTTGAATGGGATCTGTGTACCATCCGGCAACCGAATTCTCATATTTTCCACATCCGCAAGGCTTCTTCGCTCATTTTCAGGATACCGTACCATCACACGAATATCGTCACGACCTCGCTGAATACGCTGAGCCTCGTCACCGTAAAAGCCCTGCCTGATTTGCCTTGCCAGGTCCGAAAGTGTCAAGCCGAGAGTGCGTCCTGTTTCCTTGAGCTGAAGCTTCAGTTCGGCCTTTCCCGGCTCGAAGTCATCGGCAATGTCACTCACACCTGCATAGTCGCGAAGGATTTTCTTGAGTCTTTCCGAGGCGGGCAGGAGCACATCATAATCGGTGTGAGACAATTCGATATCTATCGGATTGCCCGTGCTGACTAATTCGGAAATGAATGTCAGAGACGAAACGCCCGGTATTTCTCCGACTAATTCTCGCCAACGGTTTCTAATCACAACACTTGATACATCACGCTCTTCGGCACCGAGCATTTCAACGTTCACCTCGGCCAGATGCGATTGTCCACCTGCACCTGCGTCAAGTGTGACCGGTCCGCCGCGTGCCATTGTCGGCTGGGCACCAACGGTCGTTGAAATATGTTTGAGAAGTGATTGTTTGTCAGGACGTTTACCGTCAAACTCTTCGATGGCTTCAAATGCCGCCTGCTCTATGCCATCAATAATCTTCTGAGTTTGTTCCACAGGTGTTCCGAGCGGCATATTTAAAAGCGCAAGCATATTATCCGCTTCAACAGCATCAAAAAATACAAACTTGATATAACCACCGACAATAATACCAATTGTAATAAGAAATATAGCCACACCTGAAGCCAACGTTACATAACGCCACTTAACCGCCTTATATACAAAACGGGCAAATGGTCCCTGGACAAACCAATTCAGCATCCTATGTGTAACCAGATTGATTTTGTCGGTGAAACGAACAAGGATGAATTTATTCCAGGACCTTTTACCCGATAGATGGGCCGGCAGGATAAGTAACGCTTCGACCAGTGAAGTTCCAAGAACACTAATCACCACAATTGGTAGCTGTCGAAGTATTTTTCCCATAATACCGAGAGTGTAAGCCAGCGGCAAAAATGCAAACATCGTTGTCAAAACCGCCAAAATTACCGGCATGGTCATCTCTTTGACACCCTTTATTGCCGCTTCGGTCCTGCCCAATCCCTGCTGACGATAGGCAAAGACATTTTCGCCGACAACAATCGCATCATCAACGACAAGACCGAGTGACATAATAAAGGCAAACAGACTTATCATATTGATGGAAACATCAAAATGGGGGATTAAATAGAAGGCTCCCAAAAAAGAAATAGGTATGCCCATCGTGGTCCAGAAGGCCAGACGCATATTAAGAAACAATGTAAGGCACAGGAATACAAGGGCCAGGCCGATGCACCCGTTTCTTGTTAACAGATCCACCCTGTCCTTGAGAATTTCGGTGTCGTCTTCCCACAAGCCAAGCGAAACTCCCTCCGGCAGGGAATTCCTCTTCTGGTTGACATATTGCTTAACGCTTTTAGCTATATCCAGTGCATCCTGTTCGCCAATACGCGTGACCTGTATCAAAGCCGCTCTTTTACCGTCGAATTTGGAATATAAATCAATATCCTGAAAATCATCCCTGACTGTCGCAATATCACCGAGTCTTACAGTCATTCCGTCATTTCTTGTCAAAACTATGATTTTTTCGAATTCGGGACCATAGTATTTCTGACCTTTGGTGCGGACAAGAATCTCTCCGCCGGAGGTCTTAACCGAACCGGCCGGTGTATCAAGCGAGGAATCTCGAACTGCTCGTGTTACCTGGTCAAAACTGAGATTGTAACGTCGCAAGTTCTCCTCGGAAACTTCAATAGATATTTCATATGGTCGAACTCCTGCGATACCGACCTGGCTTATATTCGGCATGGCCGTCAAATCGTCACGAACCTGCTCAGCCAGCGTCCTCAAGGTTTTCTCCGGAACGTCACCAGAGACCACGACGGTTATGACCTGGTGACGGGTTTTAATTTCAGAGATCACCGGTTTTTCGGTTTCCTCGGGAAATGTAATAATTGTATCAACTTCCGCCTTTACATCGTCGAGCACTTCAGTGGCGTCGGCATACTCTTCGACCTCAATTAATATCACTCCGGCACCTTCCCCGGCTGTTGATGTCATTCGCTTGATACCGTCAACAGCAGCAATAGATTCCTCCACACGAAGGCAGACCCCTTCTTCCACATCCTCCGGCGAAGCACCAAGGTATGGCACTGTAACGGTTAACAGGTCGAGGCTCATTTCCGGAAAAACTTCATGCT
>CAZMWN010000060.1:14023-14245 GCA_964569935.1 uncultured Pirellulales bacterium | reverse complement strand
GACACTCAACAAATGACGCACAAAGAAATCCTGCATCCGTCGCTGGCCGTATGAGCCACCCATGCCGTGGCCACTACCTGGAATCACCAGAAGGTCGAAATCTTTTTCTGCCTTAATGAGAGCATCCACCAGACGCATCGTGGATTCCGGCGGGACATTGTTGTCCATCTCGCCAACGATTAAAAACAACTTGCCTTGCAATCGATAGGCATTGTCGATGTT
>CAZMWN010000060.1:0-14013 GCA_964569935.1 uncultured Pirellulales bacterium | reverse complement strand
CCCATCCATGGCTCAGTCCAGGATGCCTTGTCCATCCGATTGTCGTGACAACCACACGATGCAACAGAGACCTTGTAGAACTCCGGATGAAACAGCACGGCACCTGCAGCGTTTTGGCCCCCGGCAGAATTGCCGTATATACCCACGCGGTCAACATCATAATAGGAATATTTCTTAGCCACAGCTTGGTGCCACAGGATTCGGTCTGGAAAGCCTGCGTCTTTGAGATTTTTCCAGCAGACGTCGTGGAATGCCTTTGACCGATTGGCCGTTCCCATACCGTCCATTTTAACGACGATAAAGCCGAGGTCATTGAGTGCTTGATAGCGATTGCGTGCACTGAATGACTTGGGTGTGAAGGAACTCTGTGGACCGGCATATATGTCTTCAATAATCGGGTACTTTTTGTCAGGATCCAAGTCATTAGGTCGGCTAATGATACCCCAGATGTCAGTTTCGCCATCACGGCCTTTAGCTACAAACACTTCAGGTGCCTCCCATCCCTTGTCGATTAACTCGTTGATGTCCGCTTTTTCAAATTCGAAGACCAGCTTACCGTCCGAGGTCTGTCGTAACTCATGGACCGGCGCCATATCCACACGGCTATATGTATCGATAAGGTATCGACGATCCGGTGAATACCGGGTCGAATGATTACCGTTTCCTTCGGTTAATGCCACAAGGCCGGACCCGTTAAAATTGACTCGGAAATAATGTACGAAGTAAGGGTCCTGTGCCGGATAGAAGCTGCCTGCTGAGAACCAGACCTGTCGGTTTTCAGTATCTATTTTCTGCACGCCTCGGACGAGCCACTGGCCATCGGTAATTTTGTTCTTGATTTTCCCTGTCTTAGCGTCGATCAGATAAAGGTGCCGCCAGCCGTCCATCTCGGAGACGTAGATTATCTCATCGGTTTCATCCAGGTAATTAACTCTTGACAGATCCAGGTTTTCGGTATGAGCGGTCCAGATGAATGTGTCGCTTTTCTCGTCGATGATATTGCGTGAAGAACCGTCGTGCGTATTTACCTCGATCACACGGAATCGCTGATGTCCACGGTCAACCTTCTCATACATGAAATGGTAGCCATCTTTATTCCAATGCGGTCGGGGTGAACCGAAATCGACTCGCTCTAATTCCGATTGAATCTGCTTACGCTCTGCTACGTTAAAAACATTGAGTTCATAGGCATCGAATTTATCGCCCGGCAGGGCATAAGGACGCGACTGCACAACAGCACGACCACCCTCTGGTGGTGAGGACCGAATCAAGTAGACCTCCTTGCGGTCACCAGGTTCACGACGCCATGCGATAATGGATTCAGAATCAGGTGCCCATTCCACCCTGGTATAGGAATTACCTTCTTCACCGTCGCTACTGAGCCGGATTTCCTCACCATCCTCACCCTCACGTACATAGACATTATTATCCTTGATGTAGGCATTCCAACTGCCATCAGGTGAAGTGATCGGACGGCCTTGGTCATTAGAGAAACGGCCGCGACGCTGACCTCGTTGGCCACGCCAGCCAAATCGGGGCTCGCTGCTTTCCTCAGGCAGGGTGAGCGTGTCCTCGCTGAGTATAACCTCATAAGTACTCAGAATGCATTTCCATGTCTTTTCAGTAGCGTTGAGAAGAATCGCCTTACCGTTATCAACGAATTCAATGTAGTTAAACGGCAGTTGGTCAGCCGTGTATTTCTCATCGGTCACTTTTGAGAGAGCTTCAGCCAATTTCACGTGGTCGAAAGCTTTCTGACGTATGTTTTTTTCGGCGTCGACCAGAATGAACTCCTTCATGTTGCCGCTCAGGTCGTTGCGATACCAGAAACATGTGTTCTCAGAACCATCAGGCGTCCTCTGGACAAACCAATGGGGTGTGATTCTGGCCTTGTATACTCCCTGGACTCTGCGTCCTGGTCTCGATCTCCCCTGGGCAGATGCCTGTGGGGCATTCAGGTTTTGATTCTGTTGGCCCCACCCCACTGCCATAAGCGAGTCGGCGGCCAAAAGTGAAACCGTAAAAAAACCAATCTTGATGATATTGCTAAATGGAACTGAAAATTTCATAGTTGATTCAATCCTTAATTGTGCTATTGAAGTTGCTGGAAAAACCTCTATTTTTGGTTTTGATTTCTCCATTACGTCACTGCAATCTAACTTTGAGAATATGTAGTGTCAAACGTAATTGTCCCTAAAATTCTGTCAGAATATCTCAGACCTATTCTGAACACACAATTTCAAACTTGTTTTCGCACAATGCTTTGAAGTCTTCGCCCTTCATTGTATCTCAGATATCGACTGTAGAGACACATAAGCAATCTCCATGTAAAAAACAAATCTTCCCGCAAATGCATGTATATCTATATAGTATCAGATATTGCGGTAGAAATCTTAAAAAGGTTGCCTAATTTCTCGGAAACAACCAGGTTATTTACTCACCAGGCACTTATTATGCCCCATTCGATGTTTTCACCATCGTTCCCAAGGCATCAACATTTGCCCTGCTCGGATTTGATTGATTGGCATTATATCACAGGAAATACAACTGGGAAGGACCGGTTTGTAATTGATTCCCTTAAGGGATCTGGTCGGATTCATTAGGTGTAGGGCTTAATTATTCGACGTCAAAAGTAATATTCTGGTTTTGAGAAAATTTGACAAATGTTCAGATTAAAAGCATATAATATCGTCCGGAAATTTTTCTTGACGACAAGCTAACTAATTTGGTATAAATAAAGGTGTAATTTTTTGTCCGTATTGATTTAATTCTGTGTTTTTTTCATTTCAAGGAGGCAGAATTTCATATCATTGTTAATAGTACTTCAAAAAACACCGAAAAACGAGAAATACACGAAATCCAGACCACATTGGTTATAACTGCAGATTGGATTTTTTGATTTTTTATGGTGGTTAACATTTAAAGGAAGGAGGTCAATTCAGTTAGAAAAACATTCTGGACAGATAAATGTTATAAATTTTATGAAGATAAAAGTCTTTATCGGTTAATTCTAAATTCTGATGTTTCAGTTCAAGAAGGAGAAATATCATGTATAGAAAGCTTATTTGTTTGATTATTCTTGTTCTGGTGCCGGCAGCCAGCGCGCAGACGGTGCTGGACTTCTTCAGCGACGATTTCGAGACACCCCATGACTACGTCGCTGACAACGTTGCCGGAACCAACTGGGACGGCTATTTCGGCTGGTTGCCGGGCGAGAGCGTTGATGCCCTCAATGCAAACATGGATCGTGAGGGCCAACTATACATTGAGTCATCTGACGGGACTTGGGATGGCCCGTGGAATCCACTGGCTCCGTTTTTATACAAATACGTTGAAGGTGACTTCATTGCCACAGTCAGAGTTACTGATTATGCCGGTACTGCGGATGCATGGGTCACTCACAACGATGGCGGTCTGATGGCCAGAGCTTCCAAAGCCGATCCCAATGACGAGGCCGGCACCGGCGAAGACTGGGTTTCCATAGACTATTTTCCTATCTGGACATGTGGAAATTTCCTCTGGAGCGCCAACAATGACTTACGAACCGAGCATGGTCACAATGGCAAGGAATTTGACTTAGACCCGTGGCTTCAACTTGAGCGCAGGGGCAATACTTTTCATGCCAGAACCAGTGCGGACGGCGCAACCTGGACAGAAATGGGTCAGTCACCCCTGACGCGGAATGATTTTGACGGTTTGCCGCTGCAGGTTGGGCCTCGCCAGGCCATCTATAATTCCGGCAATTCTGGTTACGTGGCGTTCGATGATTTCAGCATTGTGCTTGTAAGGAGGTTCAAAGCATACACGCCAGCACCGGTTGACGAAGCCGTGAACGTGGACCCAAATGAAGACCTTACCTGGAGCCCGGGTGTCAAGGCGGAATTTCACGATGTATATTTCGGCACTAGTTTTGACGACGTGAACAATGCCGATACCTCAACGGCTGATATTTATAAAGGCCGCCAGAGCGAAACCAGTTATGAACTCGGAACCCTTACAGCAGGCGAGACCTATTACTGGCGTATCGATGAAGTAAACGAAGCTGATGGCGATAGTCCATGGAGAGGCCCCGTCTGGAGCTTCAGGGTTCAGATGTTGATAGCCTCTGACCCTGGGCCTGCCGATGGTGCCGAATGCGTTACCCTCGATACTAACCTTAGCTGGACGGGGGGTGCACAGGCGACGACACACTGGGTATACTTCGGCACGACTGATCCTCCACCATTCAAGGCCCTTCGGTCTACTACAACCTACGAACCTCCGGAGCTTGAACCCGACACGCTTTATTATTGGCGTATCGATGGGAAAAGAGGTCTGGAAGCCTGGCCAGGCGATCTGTGGACTTTCAGAACAGTGCCTACTATGCCTATTATAGATTCAAATCTTGTCGGATGGTGGAAGCTTGATGAGATCTGTGGCGACAGCGCTACCGTTCTTGATTCGTCCGGCTATGGCCATCATGGCACATTTGTAGGTGACGTACAGTATGTGGACGGATCTGATGGCGATGCACTCGAATTCGACGGCCGCGACGATTATGTAGAGCTACCGATTGGTTCGGTTATCGGTTCACTGACCAACTCAACTTTCGCTATATGGCTTGACTCACAGCCTGGTGGCCAATGGGCGAGGGCATTCGATTTCGGCACCGACGATCCGAATGTCTTTATGTGTCTCGGGCCCCGCTGGTGGTTTATGGACGACATGTATTTTGCAATCACCACCGAAGGTGCGGCCAATCAGAGCTTGGTACAGCCTATCGGTTTCGACATTGAGACTGGATGGCACCATGTGGCTGTAACGATCAATGCAGACAGGCAGACTACTACTCTTTACTATGACGGCGAGGAGCTCGCGAGCAACAGCACTCTAACTCCGAGCGATCTGGGCGAAACTACCAACAACTGGCTCGGCAGGTCGCACGATGCTGACAATTCGTACTATCTGGGTTCTATGGATGATTTCCGCATCTACAACTTTGCGCTCTCGCAGGCTAATATCAGCAGGGTAATGGTAGGTGATCCGCTGCTTGCCTGGAATCCGAAACCGACTGATGGTTCAACACCAGATGTCGAACGCGTATCACCTATGAGTTGGTCACCGGGAGATAACGCTACTCAGCACGATGTCTACTTTGGTACTGATGCAGAGGCTGTAGAACAAGCCGATACATCTGATACTACAAATATCTATCGTGGCCGACAAGATCCTAATACATATACCCCACCAGAAGTGCTTGAATGGGGCCAGACTTACTATTGGAGGATTGACGAGTATAACAATAATCAGACAATCAGCAAAGGTAGGTTGTGGAGCTTTACAACGCTTGACTATCTGATTGTTGATGATTTTGAGTCTTACAACGACCTTAATCCCGAAGAAGAGGGCAGCAGGAGGATATTCTTTACATGGGTCGACGGATTTGACAATCCATCGGTAAACGGCTCGACTATGGGTTATCCTGACCCGGTTTTTGCTGATGGCGAACATTTTGTCGAGATCGAAATCGTTCATAGCGGTAATCAGTCAGCTCCATTATTGTATGATAACAGCATTGCAAGCTATTCAGAGGTCACAGTGAACACTAATGACTTAACGGTCGGACAGGATTGGACAAAAGGTGATGTTCAGGTGTTGACGCTGTGGTTCTATGGAGACCCGAACAATGCCGTCACTGAGCAACTGTACATAAAACTGAACGGCGCCAAGGTAGTTTATGACGGCGATGCTGCCAATCTGGCAACACCTGAATGGACACAATGGGACATCGATTTGTCGGCATTTGGCATTAATCTGGCAAATGTCACTGAAGTGATTATTGGTCTTGAGAGAATCGGTGCATCTGCTGGTTCTGGCATGTTGTTCATTGATGATATCCGGCTGTATAGAGTGGCTCCTGGGACCGGTGGAACCGGCGGCGGCATGGGTATTTGATAATATCCGGCCATATAGAGTAGTTATTATACTCCTGGAAAATTTTTATGTTAACAGCATCGGCTGATACAATCAGCCGAGCTATACAGATCATATTGGATGCTATCGGTGCCTGAAATGCTAAATATATTTAGGCAAAAATCGGGCACCCATAGCACCTCTGGCCTCACCAAGAATATCGATAGTTATACTTTTATGGTCAATCGTGTTATTCAGCAAACACGCAGGTATTTTTTCGGATCTGCATAAAAAATGGCCATAATATTTTTAATTGACTTTTTAGAAAAAAGAGTGTATAAAACTTATATGTTGTACACTTAGCAAATCATCAAATTCGAATAATTGGGGTAAAAATCATGGGCAAAGCAAAAGGATTCACATTAATAGAGCTTCTGGTTGTGATCGCTATTATAGCAATTTTAATGGCAATACTTATCCCTTCACTCAATAGGGTCCGTGAAATAGCAAATCGGTCTATTTGTGCCAACAATGTACGCCAGCATTTAATCGGCCTAACAATGTATGCTGATGAGACTGGTGGCAAACTTCCCTCCGGTGCCAGTGGCTGGCTCTGGGATATGGATAGGGAGATAACTGTCGAACTGATGGAGAACATAGGTTTGAGACCGGCAGAGAATGACGACGAGACGCCTGCCCCGGATGTTTTTTATTGCCCCTCTAACCTGACTCATAAGAGAAGTCGTCAGCTTTGTTGGGACTACCATCACCCAGGTGGACAAAGAGCAGGCTATCGTATTACAGGTTATTTCTGGCTTTTAGACACGTTGGACAGGCAAGGCGATAGTGCAAAGCCGGAAATCCAGGGTAGCGGAAACAAAGATTGGGTTAGTCAAATAAACATCAGACGTGCCGCTGAAACAGAGCTTGTAATTGACGTTACTCTTAGCGACCCATCTTACCCTTCGGATGAGTATCCTGATGGTAATTTTAGCATGATAGTGGCCGGCAGCGCACAGGGGCAATATACCGGATATCACGATACAACCAGTCATCTGAAAAGTGAAAAGGAAGGTGCCGGGGGTAATATAGGCTTAGCAGACGGTCATGTAGAATGGAGGCATTTTAGTGAGATGGAAAAGCGCTATGGCAACACACCGATACATTGGTGGTAAGGACGGACTGTGACTGGTTTAATGGTTCACATATCTCGATGTAATAAGCTTATTAATTAAATTCATTGTTTTACACGCCCATTAAATTCACTTCCTAATGGAGACATTCAAGTTCATATTAGTATTTGCATATTCCATTAGATTATCTATCAATAGCTATTGTGCCCATGATGATGAAAAGGCTATGCACAAGCTCGCATGCCGGAATGTTCTGACCGACATATATAATTTTCACGATAATAGAGTGTTTTTTTGTTGCTAAAAAAATGTACAACTATTGCCCCTGTATTCGAATCCTTTTTCCAATAGGAATCTGCGCTATTTATGTGTATATGACCTGATATATCTTGACTGCCTTCCTTATATTTAATCCTAAGGTTTGACAATCTTTAGAAAGTGATAAAATTGGTTTTACAAGTGGGGAGTGACTGGCTATAAGATATGAATTGGTTTCCCATGATTGTTTTTAAGAAGGACGGTCCTAAACAGCATGTTTTCGACCAGAGGTCTTTGATTAGAGGAGATTATTATGAAAGAATCTATTTTCACTTTTGTGTCTATTGTTTTGATATTTCATGGCCATGTTTTTGCACAGACTCAAAATCCTGCAGTGAGCGCCTTTGAGGAAAAGATTCTTCAGGCTCAGTCTTTAGATTTAACCAGTGTGCGGCTAACCGGTGGGCCTCTCAAACAGGCCCAGGACGTAACCGCGAAGTATCTGCTTAAGCTCGAACCTGACCGGATGCTGGCTGGCTACCGTATACGTGCCGGTCTAAAACCCAAAGCCGAAGGTTACAACGGTTGGGATGCCGTAGATAGCCGCCAACTTACGGGCCACATCGCGGGACATTATCTTTCAGCAGTCAGCCTGATGTATGCCGCAACCGGCAACGAAGAGTTCAAACAGCGAGCCGATTACATTGTCACCGAATTCAAGGAAGTTCAGGACAAGCGAGGAGATGGCTATCTTGGCGCGATTGTTAACCGGGACGGTATCGATGGCCGGGAGCTCTTCGAGCGTCTGTCCAAAGGTGAAATCCGCTCAAGCGGTTTCGACCTCAATGGTCTTTGGTCACCGTGGTACACACTGCATAAAACTTACGCCGGTTTGCGTGATGCCTATCGCTATACCGGCAACAAGACAGCGCTGGATATTGAGATTAAATTCGCTGCATGGGCTGAAAAGATTCTTGCCCCGCTCAATGAAAACCAGATCCAGCGAATGCTGAATACTGAGTTTGGCGGCATGAATGAAACCATGGTCGATCTTTACGCCGATACCGGGGATAAAAGATGGCTGGACCTTTCCTACAAATTCGAACATCGCTCCTTCATCGAGCCACTCCAAAACCACAATGATAATCTCAACGGCAAGCATGGCAACACGCAGGTACCCAAGCTCATCGGTTCGACGGATCGCTTTGCTTATACAGGTAAAGCAGGAGATATTATAGCTGCAACCTTTTTCTGGGACGCCGTAGTGCGGCACCATAGCTTTGCCACCGGCGGCCATGGTCATGATGAATATTTTCACGAGCCTGATAAATTAAGTCTAATCGTGGATGGGCGCACTGCCGAGACATGCAATGTTTACAATATGCTCAAATTAACCCGCCGGCTATTTGAACTCATACCCAATGCTCACTATGCTGATTTTCATGAGAAGGCGTTGTTCAATCATATTCTGGGCTCAATCGATCCCGAGGATGGCCGGACCTGCTACATGGTACCTGTGGGCCGGGGTGTGCAACACGAATACCAACAGATGTTCCGCAGCTTTACTTGTTGTGTGGGCACAGGCATGGAAAGCCACGCGCTCCATGGGGATGGGATTTACTATGAATCCGGTGACAAGCTGTGGGTGAACATTTATGCCCCCTCCACTGCTGAATGGACCGCTGCGGGGGTAAAACTGGAAATGAACACGGATTTCCCGGAAGGTGAGACGGCGACACTTAAATTGAAAGTTCAGTCACCTAAGGAATTAACTTTAGCCCTGCGTAAACCATTCTGGGCTGGAGATGGTTTCTCAGTTAAAGTCAATGGCCAGGCGGTTCCCGAGGACATGATTGATCCCCTTCGGGGTGTTCCCGGTTCTGGACGCCAGATAGAAAACCGTAGTAAACAAGCGACAGCGGGAGCGGGACAATCGATGCAGGGCCCCAGCTCATACGTTGAGTTGAAGCGCACATGGAAGACCGGCGACACCGTCGAGTTAATCCTGCCTAAATCGCTTTATCTGGAGCCAACACATGACAATCCACGATGTGCTGCGATCATGTGGGGTCCGCTCATACTTGCCGGGGACCTGGGGCCGGAAAGCCAGAGAGGGAGAGGTCGCGGAAGAGGTGCTAGCTCTGAGGAGCAGACGAGGATACCTGTATTCGTGGCGGCAGAGCAGCCTGTGACAGAGTGGCTCAAACCTGTCGAAGGAGAGCCAGGGAAATTTCGTACTGACGGAGTTGGCCGTGACAGCCTCGGTGCCGGCCTCGATATTGATGCTGTCCTCATACCTTTCTATCGTCTGCACAACCGCACTTACGCCATCTATTGGGACCTGTTCACCCAACCCGAATGGGAAGAGAAAAAAGCAGGGTATGCGGCTGAGCAGGAACGGCAGCGCAAACTTGAAAAAGCTACCGTGGCTTTTGTACAACCCGGAGAGATGCAGCCGGAACGGAATTACAACTATCAAGGCACGGAAGATGCAGAAATTCAGCGGATCGAGGGACGTCCAGGCCGTCGGGGAAACAGTTGGTTTTCCTTCGATCTGCCGGTGGGACCTGACCACCCCATGACACTGGTGGTGACCTATTACAGCAATGAACGGCGTAGAGAACAGGCCACCTTTGAGATACTGGTAGACGATCAACGCGTGGGTGAGCAGGAAGTGACGAGAAGTACTCCCCCGCGTTTCTTCGATGTCGAGTACACCATTCCGGAGAATCTGGTTCAGGGAAAGGAGAAAGTCACCGTGCGTTTCCAGGCCACCAACGACAACCAAATTGCGACCGTGTTCGGCATCCGAATGATTCGTGCGGATGCGGAACGTTAGGAAAGACAACAAAACTGGATTCGAAACACAGATTGACTATAGACAAAGGAGACTTCCGATGAAAACAAAGTTGTTATTTAATTTAATGCTGGTTTTATTAGCCGGCGTAATCCTTATCCTTTTCAGGGCAGCTTTCGCTCAGGAAAGTTCGGTCGTTGAGTCAGATTCAGGTCTGAATCTTGCCGTTGTTGCACAACCATCCAGCTCTTATGTCTCCGGAGATACAACGCTTACTGCGCTCAATGACGACTATGATCCCAGAAATTCTCGTGATGCCCGCCGGGGATCATACGGCAACTGGAACCGAACGGGCACACAATGGGTCCAATATGACTGGAGTCAGCCCATTTATACCAATAAAATCGATGTATATTGGTGGGCTGATGGTCGTGGTGTACATGCTCCCAAAGCATGTCGGTTGCTATACTGGGACGGCAATGCTTTTGTTCCGGTCAGCAATCCATCAGGTTTGGGAGTGGATGAAAGTCAATATAACACGACTACATTTGACGAAATATGCACGTCGAAACTGAAACTCGAGATCGATGCCGATGGCACTTACTCTACCGGCATTCTGGAATGGAAAGTCTATGATTCGGGCAAATCACCCGACTTTCCACCTATGGTGGTGGCCGGGATAGATAGAGTCGTTGTGCTGGGAGGAAAAACTTACCTGAGTGGAACGATAAAAACGTTAGAAGATAAAGGTACCGCACCAACAGTGACCTGGAGCAAGGCCTCCGGGCCCGGGACGGTCACTTTTGAGAATGCGAACTTGCCTGTGACGACTGCGAAGTTCTCCGCGGCAGGCAACTATGTTCTTAAATTGGCGGTCGATAAAGGGACATTGAGCAACTCATCCACTTTGAATGTCACGGCGGAGTCACCTCCACCAGCAAAGACCCTGGAGCCGATTCATACCAGGAATTTTAAGGTCAATAGTCCTCTGTGGAATCACCGTGTCAAGGCCCTGATCGTGAACTGGATCCCCCACTGCATCGATAAAATTTCCGATCCGAACCTGCGGGAAGGGGGAATGAATAATATCGTCGATGCAGCCGACAAATTGGCCGGCAAGCCTCATGGAAATCATCGCGGTTATGTCTTCTCGAATGCGTGGGTCTTCAACACGATCGAGTCGATGTGTGTTGCAATGATGGTTGATCCTCAGGGAGATCAGGAAATCATTAAGGCCCAGAACAAGATGAAGGAGACACTGGAGGACTGGATTCCCAAGATTTTAGCTGCGCAGGAGCCGGATGGTTATTTCCAGACGGCTTTCACACTGCCACGTCGCGGCAGACGTGGTGGCGCCATGGACACTTCTGCCTATGAGCATTGGTCACCAAGGCACAGAGGTGATCATGAGGGCTATGTGGCCGGCTATTTTTTAGAAGCGGGGATTGCCCATCACCTGACGACCGGGGGCAAAGACCTGCGGCTGTATAACGCAGCTAAAAAACTCGCAGATTGCTGGTATAACAATATCGGTCCGGCACCAAAGAAACAGTGGTATGACGGCCACCAGGCCATGGAAATCGCTCTGGTTCGTTTCGGCCGGTACATAAACGAAGTAGAAGGCCAAGGCAAAGGTGACAAGTACATCGAGCTGTCAAAGTTTCTGCTGGACTACCGCAAAGATGGCAGCGAATACGACCAGAGCCACCTGCCGGTCATCCAGCAGTATGAGGCGGTAGGACATGCCGTTCGCGCCTCCTATTCCTATGCCGGTATGGCCGATATTGCCGTAGAGACGGGTGACATCGATTATCAGAGCGCTACCATGTCACTCTGGAACAATATTGTCAACAAGAAGTATTATGTCACCGGCGGGATCGGCAGCGGTGAATCCTCTGAAGGATTTGGTCCGAACTATTCGCTACGCAATAATGCGTACTGTGAATCCTGCTCGAGCTGTGGCGAAATCTTCTTCCAGCATAAATTGAATCGGTTGTACCATGAGGCAAAGTATGCGGATCTGTACGAGGAGACACTCTATAATGCGTTGCTTGGCTCGATTGATTTGGAAGGCAAAAATTTCTATTATCAGAATCCCCTGGATACTCGCGACACTCGCTATGACTGGCACGTTTGTCCCTGCTGTGTGGGTAACATTCCTCGCACGCTCCTTAGCCTGCCCACCTGGATGTATCTTAAAGATGCCGACAGTATATATGTCAACCTTTTCATCGGTAGTACCGTAACGCTCGAGGATGTCGCCGGTACCAGTGTTGAGATGGTTCAGGTCACGGATTATCCCTGGAGCGGCAACGTTGCTATAACCGTCAATCCTGCGGCACAGAAGAAGTTCAGCGTGAGGATTCGAATGCCGAATCGCGATGTAAGCGATCTCTATACCTGCACACCGAATTCCGATGGTATCACTTCGATTTCGGTCAACGGTTCGGCGATGACTCCTACGATTGAAAAGGGATACACCGTGATTACCAGGAACTGGAAGGCCGGTGATAAAATCGAGTTTATACTTCCGATGAATATCCAGAGAGTCAAAGCTAGCGATAAAATTGCCGCTGATATTGGCCGGGTGGCCCTGAGATATGGCCCACTTATCTATAACGTTGAGTGGTTTGACCAAAATATCGATCAGGTATTGAGTCCTGAGTCTGTTTTAACGACCGAATGGCATAGCGACCTCCTGGGCGGTGTGAGGGTCATTAAGGGCGAATGGGCCGATGGTTCAACTTTAATGGCGATACCCAACTATGCCCGGACTAATCGTACTTCTGAGGAGACTGACAACGATGAAAACACAACCGGTGATTCAAGTAGTGGCAGACGTCGAGGCCGTCCGGTTAGTTCTATCGTCTGGATTAAGGATCAATAAACATATATGTCAGGGAGATAGAAATATGAGGCGTGCAGCCTGCTTTTTGTTGATTTTGCTTGTGCCGTGTAGTCTGCTCACAATTCCATTACAAGCGAAAACCAAAACATCATGGCCACATTCGATTCCGTGTCGTATCCGGGATGCCGAGAACCTGGATATGTTTGTAATGACATTGGGAGATGTTAATACTGCTATTGCGCAGGGCACATACGACCCAGTGAAAGATCAAGTGACCTTGAAGGACGGAACCATTAAAGAACACTACTACCGGGACACACTTGGTGTGGAATATTACAAACCCATCGACAAGACGCACTACCCTTTACCGCCGTCGGGTTGGTGTACATGGTACTATTATTACTGGAGAATCACTGCCCAGGAAGTCAAGCGCAATGCTAAGTGGATTTCCGAGAACCTTAAGGATTACGGTGCTCAGTTCGTTCAGATCGACGACGGCTGGCAGGGTTGGGGAGAGCATCGAGATACGCGTAACTGGACCATGGTTCACAAAAAAAGATTTCCGGACGGTATGGCGGATTTAGCCGCGTATATCAAGTCCTTGGGTTTAGTCCCGGGTATCTGGCTGGCACCGCACGGGCAAAGCAACGAAGATGTTGTGAAACAAAATCCGGGTGTGTTCCTTTTGAAACCGGATGGGACCAGCGCATCCGAAACATGGGAGGGCAAGTTTCTGGTTGATCCGACCATTCCTGAAACTCATACGTATCTAAAAGACCTCTTTACTGAACTTTGCGATTGGGGTTATGACTACTTCAAGATCGACGGTCAGCCTATCGTGGTTAATGAATATAATGGCAAAAAGTCGTTTATGAAGAATTCAGTCGGCGATCCTAACGAATTGTACCGGCAGACCCTTGAGAGCATACGTGAGGCGATTGGGCCGGATCGTTATCTGCTTGGTTGCTGGGGCATCCCGATTGAAGGTGTCAATATTATGAACGGCTCACGTACCGGTGGGGACATCGTTCTCGGCTGGGGCGGTTTTCAAACCGCGCTACGTGCTGTGATGCAGTATTATTACC
>CAZMWN010000059.1:0-14273 GCA_964569935.1 uncultured Pirellulales bacterium | reverse complement strand
TCCGGGATCGGTTCACCAAATGCAGACATTTAGTGTCGGCGACCCAGGTTCAACTGGTATGGGTATAATGCTAAATCTGACTCACGGTGATGCACATGCCTCCGCCGCTCAGTCGTTGGATATCGATAATGCGCAAAGTTCCCCCTGCTATACAAATCCATGCGGGAAATGTCCCAGCTTTGGTCCCGGCTTTATGTCCATCCAAAGGCCCGGCCATGGATCATGCCATGAATCATGTGACGTTGAGGCAGCCCAAACTCAGAACGCTGATCTGAATCAGGATGCATCAGCCTGTGGCAAATGCGCTATCGTTACGGTTGACTCGTTCCTGGACGCAGTCGGTGAGCAGGATCAGTTTATCGGCTTCAGCACCGACGGAAAATCACAGATTCAGGGCCTTGGAGTAGCGTCACAGCAGGTACTGACAAGATCAGACGGTGCCGGCGGCGCCCATAGCGAAAATGATGCATTGATTCAGCAGGAACAAGCCGGTTCGAACGCTGCCGGTAGCGCTTACGAGTCTTCTACGATTGACGCTGTTCAGACCAATAACGTAGGTGGTGCGGCCAATTCAACCGCCTCACTGGCGACTTCTCTGATTGCTACTACGACTCAGGCTCAGTACGTTTACTAATAAATTGACCGCGCTTGCTAAAGAGCTATTTACGGGGAGCTCTCGAGTTTGACTACCTGTTTAACCAGAGGGCAATTTTCAGGGCTCCCTTTTTTAGCTTTACAATTTTGCAGTGGTAAGTCGTAAGCAACTTAATAAAATGAACCTCTGTATTAGACAAAAGGAGTTAAATAAAATGTATAAAGGATTTGCACTTTCACTAGCGCTTCTCCTTCTGCTCTCTTCTGCAACCCTTGCAGACATCAACCAGGCACAGGAATTCATCATTGACTCAACCAGTGTTGGTGTTCTTACCGGAACATCTTCCGGCTCAGTGGTAAGCTTTAAAGCAACGCCTATAACCACTTTTCAGATGGTTACCGACGGTGACGGCGGTACTACTTATATGCAGGTGTCGAACTCTTCGCTTGTACAGACTGCAGTTACTGCCGGTTTATATGGTGATTACGGTTTTGTACAAAACGCTGTTGCCGCAGGCAACCAATCACAGTCTTCACTGCCAGGTTACTTCTCATTGGGGACACAAAACCAGAGCCTCGGTGTGGTGTTTTCGCAGAATACAATTTCCAATGGTGCTTTTGGTTCCACGATAGCAACACAAAGCTTCATAGGGTCAGGTGGGCAGATTATTAACACTCCGTATGGAGTCAGTGCTAATTTTGTGGCTGTCGGAGTTAATTCATTAGGAGGAGTTTTAGTCAATAGAACTCTTACAATTAACCGTCAAGGATTATGAGGCACAGAATCGATTTAGATCGCATCTAAAAGATATTTCTAATTTATTTGCCCTGAGAAGCACTAATGTGTATGAAAATCTCGAACAGAACGGCCACTTCTTCAAGGATGATGGTTTTTGGCGTTCACGGAAGATTTGTCGAATTTCCGGCAAGACCAATCCCTAACAGGTTGGCGGCAATTGCTCAAAAACCGGTGACCGGCTTTATCGAGAATGAATACTTCAGCAATCAGCAATCGCATAACAGCGTCTTTATATTAGGGTCGGAGGAAATAATTCCCAAAGCGAACATCTTGCCGGTTTTTACATTCAACAGAAGCCGGCAAAGCCGATCCTGTATTAGTGTTTCACAAACCAAGCAGGCGATAGCGTTTAAGCACCTGCGCCTACTATTATCCGAGACAATGCCCATTTTGGGAACATTTATAATGACATAAAGGATACAAGACCATCTACAAAAAAAGGGCTTTTTTTCATGGTCTAGTCCTTCGGAGCTCTAAGGCCACCCTCTTATAGTGAAGGGCAACAATCGTATAGCTTTGGGGCTCCTTTTTTTTGAAAGCTTTTTTTATTGCTGTTTTGAGTTAGCTGCCGAGACCAACTAAATATAAGGTGCCTTAGATCATTTTATTTCGACAACTGAGTTATAATCACCAAACGGATTCAATTCCGTTAACTCATTATACGGATCCTGCTGCCACTGCCCATCAACAACAAGCCTATACCGATATCGGCCTGCAGGCAGCTTCAATTGGGTCTGCCAAACGCCGCTATTACCCACTTTTTCCATAGGTGTATTTTGTGGCTGCCAATTATTAAAATCGCCGGCAATTTGTACGTCCTTGGCACGCGGGTAAAGCGTTACAAACACTATGGCATCGTTGACTTGATCAACACCATAATAGTCTGAAAGCTTGGCAGCTGTTCGTTCCTCGGAAACTTCTGCTATCGGGATAGGGACGCTTTCCGGTTCTTCGATAGGAACAATTTCATCTTCTTCGACTTCTGCCTCGAGTTCCTCCCAGGCGTGGGCCTCCACAGAAGCAAACTCTTTTTCATCCGGAAGGAGCTTTATCTCTTCAATCTGGGATTCTGGTTCAGCTTGTTCCCTGGGTTTTGTCACCTGTAACAACTCGTCAGCGGTAGAACTGATGGATTCGAGCTGACCGGCCAGGGAATTGACATAATCATGGCGTTGCTGCTTTGACTGTGTGCTTAAAATCTCAGAGGCGAGCGAGCGAAAATCCTTGTTGCCTTTACTGGCTGGATCGTATTCACTAATAGGCTGGCCAAAACTGGAGGCTTCCTTGATTTTAGTATTGAAAGTAACAACCGTATGAAACATTCTATCGCCGAAATGGTTGCGTAATTCAGACAAAATTTCTCTGGCCATCTTCGTCCTTATATCGTACATCGTTGCCAGAACATTGACGTTTACCTCCTGGCTTGTTCGTCTACAGAGCACACTAAGGGTCTCAAGCTGTTTGCTAAGTCCATGGAGTGAAAAGTAACCGGTCTCAACCGGGACGATAATATCTGTAGCTGCCCTTAATGCATTGAAGGTCAGCAAGCTCACGGCAGGCGGGCAATCAATTACTGTATAGTCATAATCATCTTTTATCTGGTCTAACGCATCTTTCAAGCAGCACTCACGCTCGGCAATACCTGTCATTTGCTGCTCAAATGCAGACAGGTCTATACTGGCCGGCGCCAGCTCCAGCCCGTCGGAAATCTGCCAGAGTACTTCCGTCAACTTTACAGGTTCGTTTCTACTTCTGCTGATAAGCACATCGTAGATGCTCTGCTCAATTTGATCCTCGGGCACAGCAAGACCAACTGCACAATGCGACTGGGGATCCATATCGACCAGCAAAATTCTTTGGCCCAATCCGGCGAGAGCACTCGCGAGATTTATAGATACTGTTGTCTTACCACAACCACCTTTTTGATTAACAATCGCTATGGTTTTCATAGTTTCTCTCCAGCCTCTGCGACTTCTATTTTCTGCATTCTACGGCGAAACTGGGCACCCTGAAAAAAACAACCTGAAAGGCCGCTTTTTCAACACTGAAAAACGACATTCTAACGCTAAAAAAATGCTTCATGCCCTATAAGCTATATTCGGCAAAAAAATACGAAAAACTTTATCCTTTTATAGGACCAGCCGATAAAAAAGCTAAGTAATAATATTAAGCAACGTGATTCTGCCCCATTCAGAACACCCAAAGGCTCTAAAAGCTTAATTAAAAGAGCCTGTTCCACACAAATTCGGATAATATAAAAATTCCTCTTTCGCAATCCCTTGCAAAAGAGGAATGAACACTTTTTAACAAAACAGATCTTGGTTATCCATTCGAGGAGCCGGACACTGTAAAGATCGAGATTATTATTTTTTCACTTTGACCTTTATCGCTTTAGCCTTGGCGGCTTTTGGCAAGTTGACAGACAACACGCCGTCTTTGCATGTTGCATCAATCTTATCAGATTCCACATCGGTTGGAAGGACCAACTCTCTCCTGAAGCTGCCGTAGCTGCTCTCAACATGGTAATAGCCTTTTTCCTTTTTCTCCTCCGAGAGTTTCTTCTCTCCGCTGATGGTCAACGTATTACCATAAACAGAGATATTAATATCCTCGGTGTTGCAGCCCGGCACTTCCGCCCTGACTAAAATCGAATTTTCATCTTCTGCTACGTCGATTGCCGGCCAGGTCTTATAACCGGCAAACGGTCTATCCAGTCCTCTGAAAAAACTGTCAAACAAATCATCCATCTCGTTATGGAGTGTTGACAAGCCATTTCGGTTTCTTTTTGTAAAAGGTACCAGTGCCATAGTAATACCTCCTTTCAATCTCTTTTGAAATTCTTCTTCAATTCTTACATTCTGTTTTCATTTACAGTTCAAACTTACAGAAAGAGAATATGCAAAGGCCGTGCCAAACTCTGGAATCGCTTTAATCGCTCAAAAATCTCAATTTCTTTACTTACAGGGCTTATACTTTGCTTTTCCAAACTGTCAATTTGGCATCTTCTCGGGTCAAGTAAGATAATGGTTTTGGTGGCACAGGAGGATTAAAAGAAAGCGCAGATCAATAACCTGATTTCGAGTCTTGCAACATTATTGTCAAACGGATCTCTTACAGGAACGAACTATTAAAATCTATTCTTTCGTCGGTGGGCTCAGATACTGAAAAAACTCCGAATCGCCTGGCAAAACAATGGTTGTGCCTTGACCAAGCGATTTACCGTAAGCTTCCAATGTCCGGATAAATGAGTAAAACTCAGTATCCTTTTCATATGCCTGGGCATATATTTTGAGGGCTTCGGCGTCGCCTTCGCCTTTAGTTTTCTCGGCCTGCATGTAACTTACTGCGAGCAGTATTGTTTTTTCCTTGTCGGTCTGTGCCCTAACCATTACGGCTTCTTCCTCGCCTTCAGAGCGATATTTTTTCGCGATTCTCTCCCTTTCAGCTCTCATTCGGGCATAGACCGAATGTGTAACCTCTTCGGGCAGGTCGGCCCGTTTTATTCGCACATCGATAATCTGGATTCCATAATCGGCAGCTTTTTGGGCGCACTGCTCGGCCACTTTGTGCATGATCTCCTGGCGGTTAACCGATACTATTTCTGTCAACGTATGCCTGGCAAGTTCTTCACGCATTTCAGAAAAGACAATATCATCCAGTCTTGACTGGGCGCCGATCTTATTCCCGACGGTTTGATATAACTTGAGTGGATCAATGATTTTCCAGCGGGCATAATTATCAATCACCAGGTGCTTTTTATCATCCGTGATAATTTTCGCCGCTGCAGCGTCATATTCCATCACTCTGGCTTCGAATCTGTGCACCGCCTGAATCAGCGGGACCCTGAAGTGCAAACCCGGCTGTTTTACTTCTCTAACGAATTTTCCCAACTGAGTTACAATCGCCTGTTCGGTTTCATCTACGGTGAACAGAGATGTGGCCAACACCACTGCAATAATCACGATTAATACAATCACACTAATCAGTTGTTTATTCATCCTGACCTCCGAGTCTCTGGATTTGGATTTTGTGGCATATTGCCGAACAGAGCACCCTCAAGGGGCAACAATTTCAGCAGGCCGTCTCCTGACTGAGAATCAATTATAAACTTCTTTATCTTCGGGAGCACCTGCTCCATTGTTTCCAAATAGAGCCGCTTTCGTGTCACTTCTTTTGCCTTTTCGTATTCTGTAAGCACGGCTAAAAATTTCTCTACATCGCCCTGAGCTCGTTTTATCTTCTCTTCCTTGTAAGCCTCTGCTGCCAAAACGATGCTCCTGGCCTGGCCGCGCGCCTTGGGAATAATATCCTCTTTATAACCTTCAGCCTCCTGGATCAGTTTAGCCTTATCCTCCTTGGCGCTGACAACGTCGTCAAATGATGATGCAACCTCTTTTGGCGGACGGACAGTCTGAAGTTTGACCTCGATGATTCGAACGCCGCTTCCGTAACCATCAACTATCTCCTGAAGGAGTGCCAGGATGTCTATTTCAACTTGCAGTTTTTCCTCAATGAGCACATCGTCAATCGGCCTTTTGCCGACAACTTGTCGCAGCGCCACTTCGGCTGCATCCTTAATTGTGCCCTGCGACCCTTCCAGATTGCGAACATTAAACAGGTAGTCGGCAGCGTCCTTTATCTTATACTGGATTATGATTTGTGCATCGATAATCTGCTCGTCACCGGTTAACATTAACGACTCTTCGGGGTGGAAGTTATACCTCGCCGGCGGACCCGGGCTAATGGTTTCAAAGCCGATTTCTACTCGCCGAACCTGCTGTATCTTCGGCTTGTCGACTCTTTCGATCGGGCGGGGCAGGCGGTAATGCGGACCCGGTTCCACTACTCTCACAGCTTTGCCAAATCGGCGGACCACTCCCTGCTCATCAGGTCCTACGATATAAATTCCTGACAAAAGCCACAGGACTATTAGAGCCGGGATCGCCCACTTGAACCAAGTGAACCACTGTTTATGAAGCCTAAGCCTAAACCGTATATCATCTTCCCAGCGACTTATACGTTCCATTTGAGATCCTTTCCAAGATATAAGCGACATCCAGTAGCTGCCGCATGCCATCAATTATAGATCAGCCCTACACTACGTCAAGAAGATAAAAGGGAGAGTTGAGCTTGCCTGGCTGCAATAGTTTTCGTATTATATAGTGCATATACAATGTATCATTTAGTACGAAAAAGAGGGATTTGACAGAATCATGAACGATTGTGAGAAGTTTATTTACATCAGAAAAGCTTGTTAGGCGAGCATCGACCTGTATACTCTGGAAAAATGACAAACGAAAAAGGTAAAAAGCCCAAAGAAAGTGCCGTAGAAACAAGATACTTGATTATGCCACACCAGGCCAATCCCCAGGGCACCGCCTTCGGAGGTGCGATCGTGGCTTTGATTGATATGGTGGCAGCAATGGCGGCACAGAGACATTGTGGTAAAGAGGTTGTTACCGCAGGAATAGATTCGCTGGCCTTCAAAGAGCCGATTCGTATCGGCGACCATGTCACCCTAAAAGCCTCCGTCAATTACGTCAGCCGCTCATCCATGGAAGTAGGCGTCCAGGTTGCCAAAGAAGACCCTTACACCGGTAAAAAAGTTTTAGCGACAACGGCATTCCTGACTTTTGTCGCCCTGGATGAAAACAAAAAACCGACCGCCGCCCTACCGATATTGCCGGAAACAGAAGCGGAAAAACGCCGCTACGAAAACGCCAAACATCGTGTCCAGGCCCGAAAAGAACTAATAAAGAAAACAAGCTGACCTATAAAAAATTAGAGGTAAAAAAGGCGGTTTTGTACTTTTTCCATATATTCCTGATATTTGATAGCGTGTTTCCCGGAACTTTTTGTGGATTATCCCGACATTATCTGTGAACAGAAAAAAATGAAAGAAAAATTCGTGAGGGAATACCTTAATATTTGATTGGCAAAAAATCCAGTGAAAGCAATCGAGATAAAAACACTCACGAAACGATATGGCAGCGCCCGAGGTATCGAGGTTTTGTCGTTCGGTATCGAACAGGGTGAAATCTTCGGTTATCTCGGCCCAAACGGCTCAGGTAAAACAACAACAATACGCTGCCTTATGGGTCTTCTCAGACCGACATCCGGCCAATGCAGCATCTTAGGCCGGCGTATCGAACCGGGGCGTGCAACCCAACACACACGCATAGGCTATCTGCCCGGCGATTTTCAAATCTGGCCGGGACGTACGGCTCGCAAATCACTCAAACTCATGGCAAAACTCGGCAACGGCAATAATGTCGATGAGCGGCGAGATGAATTGGCCGAAAGGCTCGATCTGGACCTGGATCGAAAAGTCAGAGCTTTATCAAAAGGAAATCGCCAAAAGGTTGGTGTCGTCTATGCCTTTCAACATCAACCTGAAGTTCTTATTCTGGATGAACCAACCATCGGACTCGACCCACTGATACGGCAGGTCGTTTTGGATTTAATTCGTGAAGCCGCACAGGCCGGTGCCACCGTGTTGCTTTCCTCCCATGACCTTAGCGAAGTGGCTGCCGTGTGCGAAAGGGCGGCCATCCTGCGCGAGGGACGCCTTGTCGAACTGGCTCCGATTTCAAAAATCGTCCAACAGGGCGAAAGGCGCCTTAAGGTCTGGTTCGTTGAAGGAACCAGGATTCCCGTATTACCTGCAGACAAGCTCCCTGGCGTACGAGTAATTCAGCAGAATTCAAATACATTGCACATTGCTTATCAAGGGACAGCCGATGCCGTGCTCAAATGGCTCACACAGTTTCCAGTTGATCGCATAGCCACACCAGAGACGTCATTAGAGGATGCCTTTATTCAATACTATCAAAAGGAGGCCGGTCATGAAGAATAGTCACCGTCTTCGGTTTCCATGGCCTTTATTGCGATTCTGGACGCTCCGCATCTTACCGATATGGTGCTTAATTGCCTTGATGATCTTTCTTGTTCAGATAGCCATCTGCGGCATCGTGCATGACAATGAAAATGTAAAAGCATTCCTTCAGTATCTTGACATTCTTCCATCTTTTATTAAAGCAGCCTATGGCGGGGAGATGCTACAGATTGGCAATATTTCAGGGTTCATCGCTATTGGCTATCAGGATCCCTTCGTTCTGCTGTTGTACATGCTCTATGCCGTCGGAGTTCCAACCGCTCTGCTCGCCGGCGAAGTCCAGAGAGGGACTATGGAACTAATATTGTCTCGTCAGGTTACAAAAACTCATGTTTATATTTGTGCCGGTATCATCACAGTCATCGGTATGTATGCACTTGTCCTGGTGATGTTCTCGGGTACGGTTGTTGCCACCAACCTTTACGACTTCGACCAAACAGTACCCTTATACGCATTTTTCAAAATTGCAATCGTTGGTGGATTGCTTGCCAGTGCGGTTGGAAGCATTGCACTCTTGGCGGCAGCTTGTTTTCGCCGCAATACCGCTGTATGGCTGACGGTCGCTTATTTGGTAGTGAATTATTTCGTGTCGATCATCGCTGAATGGTGGCCTCGAATGAAATGGCTACAGCCCACCACCATCTTCTATTATGAGCCCGGGCCGGAGATATTTAACGAATCTGTATGGCCAGCGAGTGATATGTATGTCCTGATAGCTATCCTCGTCGTCTCTACGGTAGCAGGTGGTGTCATCTGGCAGCGCCGCGACCTGCCGCTGTGAAATAGCCCTGATAAAAAGTTTATTTTGTTATGACTTTTTTACCCCGGACAGTGACTCGGTGTCTCGCTTCGAGGATGGTACTGATTTTATTTCTATCTTTCGATGTGCCTTCGGCGGTGAAATCCCCGGGCCATATTTTTCCCGGAGCATTTCCCTTTTCTGGTAACATTGCTCGACGAAGACGGCAATTTCCGAATCGAGATTAGCACCGGCCGAATCGCCGAAAAAGGCATGTATGATTGGAAACACCAAATCGGGCTTTCTCTTTCTCAACTCTTTTGCCATCGCTTCGATTTTTGCCGTGGCAACCCCTTCCTGCATGCAGGTGAAAGGTCCCACATGGAATATTCCCGAAATATAAGCGTCACCTCTGGGTATGATTAAATCATTCATAAAATGATAAGCAATACCGGCACTTAAAGGAGATTCGCCCTCAATATTGCCATGGAATTCATGATTTTTTTCCAATGTTTCAATCATGTCCATCGGTTTTGGAAGGACATGCCTGCCATCAAGAACTTCATGAAACGGCTCGGCGAGTGTTTGCTCAATGGAAGACATATACTTTCCTTTTACAAGAGAATTGAAATATTTTTTTGCATCTTTAATCATCCGATTTAAGTCCAAAGCTTTAATTCTCAGTTTCGCATCTCTTTTCGAATTTCTAATGCTGACCTTATTGACATAATCCAGCCAGTCCGTGATAGGATCGCGTACGGCCTCCAGTCCCTGCTCTTCTAATTGTTCGATGACATAATCCGTATAGGGATCATGCTGTCTCATGTATATTTCCCCGATATAAAGCACAAGAGGAAATCTCTCATGATTTTTTAAAGGAAGCGCCTTGAACCGGCTTACCGTTTCCTTACCCCATTGTACAAGGTCTATCGTTTTCGCCCCATTTTGTACTACATCCTCCAGCTCTCTTAACCGATCTGCCATTACTTTTCTTATCTCATCCTTATCTTCCACATACGGCCGGTACCGTAAGAGTATGTCCCCCAGTAAATCAGATGCATTTATCCCTTTGAACAACATTCGCTGCATCTTCTTTTTATCCGAAGGTGCAAATCCTTTTGGAAATGGGATATCGGTATAATCGGTTTCCGAAGAAGGGCCGGCAACCGGAATTTTTTCCAGACCTTCCCGGTCAAGAAATTCCCTTACCAGTTCCGTATATTTTCCGAACCTGCAGGGCCCGCTTGTTGTTGGGAGCATTACCAAATAGTTTTTCTCGACATATTCTCTATCTTTTCTTTCAATTTCTTCATAAAGAAACGCAAGCGCGTCACCTACTACTCCCTTAAGGGGATGGCAGACTTCTGTGTAGATATGCTTGCGGGCCAGTTCGTATCCTCTCTGCGTGTTTGTTGGCAATACCTGACTGCCGATTCCAAAATGCCTAAGGCCTGCCGCTGCAACGAAACTTGCATCTCCCATATAAGGGATAAGCCAGGTCCTTTCTCCTGAATCACCACCTGCACGCCTTGTTAGCCGTTCAAGCTTTAATTTCATCGGTCGGCTTTGATTTACGACCCTTTCATGCGCTTCTGTCCTGGTTACAAAGGGAGCGTTGTTGGTTTGTGCATCGGTTAGCAAGACAAGGATAGGTTTGCCCGCCGCCTGTTGGATATTTTCCTCCTGATAAACTTTGAGGCTGTCCGGACCACAGGCAAAATTCATCATTCTTATTGCGAAAAGATTCGTATGGCCGGCCACAAAAAGATTGGCCTTTAATATCTTGACGCTCTGGACCCAGAACTCATTTTCCACGATACCATCAAGCTGTATATCTGAAAATTTGTGTTCAAGAAAAACCTGCGGTATATAGTCCAAACCTCTAACCTGTGAAAACATCACGCCCGAGTTAGAGCTGGCTTCAGGGTCGAGTAAAACATAATCTCTTCCAATTCCAACATACGCTTTTTCGTTTTCGGCTTCAATCTTCTTCAGGAACTTTTCCCCTTCCCGATAAAGTTCCGCTTTGAATTGATTTTCAGACTCATCCGCATATTTTATGGCATCTTTTATCCGTTTATTTGTAAAGCTAAATCCCAATCTGCCAAATTCCTCTTTCAATGCTCGAGCAAGAAGCTCTATGTCACCGAAATGCAATATTGGATTTATCTGTTTACTCTTATCAAGTGACAAAACATCATTTAACACATAACCTTCCGACTCCGTGTAAATACAGTACTTTAAATCAGGCGGACTCTTCATTCTCTGCTCAATGAAACTCGGATTGAATAAATATTCCACATCAGGATTTTCATTCAAAACCGCTGCGTGACCTGTCGCCAGTTTCCTGGCGATGCAGAATTCCGTTCTTGAATTGTCCACACCTATCTTTGCTATTTCTTTCGTGGTCCTCGGCGAAACGACCGGATAAAATCCGAGCTTTCTAAACAACGCAGCGCTCCAAATCCCTTTTTCACCAAGCGTAGCAGTGCTTCTTTTAATCCCAACTACCGGAGCACCGTTCTGGTCTGTTTGCTCACCATCAAGCTCTTCTAACAAGACTCCATGCTTTTTAAAATGCTTGTCATATATCCGATGATATTTATCGACGTAGTTAGTCTTGGGCTTTCGCGAGGTCTCAGAGTTTCCTCTCGGGCAGAAACCACCGGTTATAATTTCGTCATCCTCGATTGAAAAAACCTCAAGCTGACAGTCTCTCATACCGCATGTTTTATCCTTGAGCAATTCTTTACAGGATACTCTGCGTTTTTCAAAGGGCATATCAACCAAACTCCAGCCCCTAAAGGCAGATTCACAGCGTTTGCCTTGTTGTTCCATCTTTTTAATATTATCAATTATATCCAAAGCTTGTCCCCAGGCCCCGAACATCTCTCTGTGAGGATAAGCCTCTATTTCCTTCTCGGTCACCTGTGCAAGCGCAGCAAGGAAAGCCTTGCCTAAAGGAGGGCCGCCCTGGGCGGAGCATTTTTGCCCTGCGTGCTGCGAACCACCGACAAACTTATAATAGTAGCTTGCCGCAGTGCCTCTTATTATCGCAGCGGCTATTTCCTCACTGCTGAAACCTTCAGCGATGAGCCTGTTCTCATCCATTTCCATAAATACACCGCAAGTCGAGTCTATAACAGGTATCCTCTTGGCTCGAAGTGCTGCTTCCTGCAAAGAATTCTCAACATTCAAATTTATGACATCGGCCATATTCTCAAGTGTCTGGCCGGAGCCCGCCTGGCAACTGTAATTCATTTTCGCTTCTTTTACTGTTCCGTCACCGGCGAAGCTCGTAAACTTCATATCCTGACCGCCTATCTCAAAAATCGTATCAATATCAGGATTATAATGTTTAACACCAAGGGCATGACAAGTTATTTCATCGGTTATTCTATCAGTAATTGATATTCGCTTTTTACTGAGTTCCTCCGTCTTTTTCTTGCTAATTAAAATTTTCTCATAGAGCTTCCTTGCAGAGCCGGTAGCGCCGACCCCTCTTACAGTCACTTTGTCTTTATGTCTGCCTAAATACCTTAAAACGTTTTTCAAAGATTCCTCGGGACTTCCATGAGTCCTGATATAAAGTTTATCGAGAAGTCTTCCTGTTCTTAATTCAACCAGGGCCCCCTTTGTCGTCGTACTGCCGCCATCTATCCCTAATACTACCTCCGTTCCTGAAGATATATTTTCTATGAGTTCCTGACTTGTCACGTGCACCTTAGATATCGAATCAGAAAGAGATATAGCATACTGCCTTTTTTTTCTGCTTAACGCTGCAACTTTCTCAAGCTGCTCAAGGTTGAATATAACACTGTTGTTTTCTTCTATACCTTTAACGGCGGCACCGATAGCAGCTATGTTGTGAAAATCCTCCGGCCTTTCTATGGGAATTCCCAAAAACTCCTGCAGGCTCTGCCTTATCATATCATTCGCGAATACGCCACCAGTGACAACCGCAATTTGATCATTTTCGTCATCAATAAACTGTATCGAACCGAGTACATCAATTTTGTAATTTCTTGCTACCGTACGGAATAGTCCAGCTAAATTATCTTCCCTGCTTGCCCCTTCGTTTTGTTTATGGATTAGATCCGATTGAATAACGACACCACACCTCGCAAGAAATTCACAAGGCTCACTCGACTTGACGGCTTCCCTCTCAGCCATTTTAAACATCTCTTCCAGTCTGTTCTGTAGCTTAGACCTGTTTCTTATCCTTATTTGTTCTTTGTGGGCTTCGTCCCTCGCAAGGGCTGTATCTTCTAATTCAGGAGGTGGAATCTGGCCTTCGAACAACCTTCTACATTGTTTCTCTATTAATGTCCCAGACCCGCCGCCACACTTTGTGCCTGTTTTCCAGTCCTGAATAATTCTCTTGCCGTTTATCTCCCTCAAATGGAAGAAGTAGGGATCCTTGGCCCCGATATGAAACACGTATCGAGCGCGAGGTGTGGTTGTTTCCACTCCCTTAGGAATAGCCACACTGTCATACACGTAGGTTATATGTGACATTACTTCAGGAAAAGACTCCGCGCCGCTTCCGGTGAATGCGGTATTTCTGATTCTTTCAACACCAAATTTATCAATTATGTTATTCCATGCCTCTCGCACCGCACTGATTGGATTTGCAAAGTGCATTAAAGGCGTTGGAGTGTATATTTTCTCTTTCTCGCTGTTAAATACTACATAATGAACAAAGCTGCTCCCCACATCAAATCCGACAAAAAGGTTCCTTCCTAAACGCTTCTCTTTTTCTCTTTCTTTAACCATGAGATCCTCACTTTATCCTCGATGAATTCCTTTGTGATGATTTATGAATTATCCGATATATTTGATCTGATTTTCTCAAGCATTCCTATAAGCCGCTTTTGATCAGTATCTATAAGAACGTTCATTATCCTTTGTACCTCTTCTGCATAGAGCGGCTCAATCCGTGAGAGTAATCTTTTACCATGAGCAGTTAACACTATTATGTTATACCTACGGTCGGACGGCGTCGAAGTTCGATTTACAAGGTCTGCCTTTTCCATGCGGTCTATGAGTGATGTTATATTAGCTCGGTTAACAAGCATCATATTACTTAACTGGGCCTGCGTAAGTCCTTCGGTCGAACTGCACTGATGCTTCAGAAGCATCATAAGGTTGAACTGAACGTCAGTAAGGCCAAATGGTTGCAAAAAATTGCCGACTTTTTTCCTAAGGCGCGATGCTGTAAAGTACGTGCTAAGAAGTGCCTCGTG
>CAZMWN010000058.1:0-14477 GCA_964569935.1 uncultured Pirellulales bacterium | reverse complement strand
ATCGATCTATATTATCAAAAATCAAATCTTCTGGTACATCATCATCGTTAAGGTCGCCGGATAGGATGGTTTTGTATAATTCAATATCTCTATGATTAGGGTCAGGTTCACTTAGGCCGGCGAAACCACCTTTGAGAGTAACACCGTTTATTAAGTGGAATGATTCACTTTTATCATCCGGCTCATCACCTGATTCATCCGGTGTCTCTCCTCTGCGCCGTCCTACGGACTCTTGTTCTTGTTCCGGCTCTTGCTCTGGTTTTGGAGTAAATAGGCTTGGTTTATAAATTCCCTGAGCAACTCGGATTTCGACCGGCCCATTCGACAAGTTCAGGGCATGCTTTTCCACTGAATTTGCATCGGCTAAAGCATCCTGTAGATAGACATATGCATTTTCCCAGCTTGAGCCGTCATTTGCACCTGTAGCGTCGTCATCGACGTAGATGGTTTTGCCAAACGCTGCCGGGCAGACTGCAATCTGTAGAAACAGCAGACACCACAGACAATTTATATGGATTGATTTACCTCGCATTTTCCTATCCCTCGTTCAGATTACAGGTAACAGAGGACAGATGGCATAATTCAGTCATCGGCCGTCCGTCTTCCGTCATCCAGCTTCATTATGAATTTTTTTAAGGCGGGATTGGTATGAATGCGAAAACTATATAAATAATGATGGCAAGTATTACGATATTATTATAAAATGATTACCCGCCTTGCTTATGTTATTATACTAAAAAACCAGCCTTTTGTTCAAGTATTTTCTACTTGATTATCAATGCTATGGCTCTTTTCTTAGAGAGTGAATTTTTGGATTCGTTGGCCAGATGCTTCGCCTATCGGCTCAGCATGACAAAATCGAGTATCAAGAATCCAGAATCGAGTCAAATGTGAAGGACAATTTTCGTAAAAAACGGGGATTTTGATTGTAATTTCGCCGTTTTTTGGTATAATACGCCATCCCGTAAGGGACGCCTAAGGCGAAACCATAGATGGTTTGTTGTTCGTAGTTCATTGTTCATTGAAAATTGATGGAATCGTCATTCATCCGTCGTCAATCATCAATCGTTGTTAAGGGGGCAATGGGGTGGATGAGTACATCAGTAAAAGAGTAAATCAGTTAAAAAATATACTCATCAACACATACACTCATAAACACATATACTCAAATTGTTCGACAAGTGTCGAGAGTTCTCTACAAATCGGCCTTTTTTTGCAAAACAAAGCCAATTTGGATTAGGCTTGGATTAACGTAAGCTCTTTGAAATAAGAAGATTATGGTAAAAAACCGGATTGGACACCTGGTAAAAACGAACCCAATTTTCCGGCGATGCCGCCGAAATCGGCGTTTTCAGTGCTGGGAATAATGTTGGTCCAAAATTGCATAATGTTGAAATGGGGAATTTGTAACTTATGCTCTTTTTGTGCAATCCTGAGTGAAGTGGAGTATTTGGCTGATACATTAGAAGATGTTTTTGTTTACATCTATTGGCATGCGAATTATAAGTAATCCCCCTTGGAATCTCACGGATTACAACTCCAAAGTCCTGCCAGAGTTAGAATCTGTAGATTAGGTTTAAACCAAGTAAATCAGCTCCTGATGTATATTGGTATTCGATGTTGAAGAAAGTGTATTCGTCGAAGGTCATCTGTGCCCCGATGTAACCGCCGAAATTTGAGGTCTCATCAATATCCCAGGAGTATTCCGAAGATAAGACTCCTCCGCTGATCTCTTCATTAAATTTGTCTTCTATACTTCCATAGATGAAATGGAAGAATGGACCACCATAAATCGAAAAACCATCTGTTAATGCGTAAGTCGGGCCTATGGTGGCTTGTATTTCAATAAGGTCGATATTAACCGAGTCAGCTTCCGTCCATTGTGATGCTTTTAAATCTCCATCCAGGTTAGCCCAACTGAATTGAATCATCCTGCCTAACTTGAGATCGCCTTCCTCATAGAAGGTCGCTCGTGAACCAATGCAAAAAGTGAGATTTGATTGGCTGTCAAATTCTTCTCCAGCTTCCCAGATTGAATCGCCAAATTCGGCATTTACCACACCCAAACGTAAAAACACGTCACAGTTCTCCAAGATGCCATATCCGAGATTGGCATATATTTTATTCATCTTGAAGTCATTGAGTCTGAACGTGACCGCTTCTCCTGAATCATTTAATGCGCCATTGAACCATTCAGTCCATTTGCCATTTGTCAATTCAAGTTCCATTGTACTATTCGAGTAATCAATTCCGAGTTCAAACTGGCCTTCCATCAGACCGGTAGTTGGAGGCCCCATAGGGTCCAGAGCAAAAGCACCTGGGGAGGATAAACTTATTACTACGAGGGCAAGACCCAGATGCCAAATGTACTTGTTATTTTTGAGTTCTAAAAAGATCGTTCTAATTTGCATAATCGATCTGCTTTCTTTTCTTATTTCTCACTAAAAAGTGTTATTATCAAAATCAGCATTGTTGGAGCCTAAACTGCTGATATCTTCACTCTATCTTAATTTTGAATGATTACTTCTTTCGATTTTTTCTTCCCGTGCCTCCTCCCGGGACACCTGGGGTACCACCCTCACCCGGTGGTGGAACATACTCTGAAAAATCCGTCTCCTGAAAATCTTCCGGCACACCGGACCCTTTTGATAAACCGACAATACCATTGCTTGTTGCAATATCAAGCCAGGCAAGTCGTATCCTCCCATCAAAATACATCTCAACCTGGAATGTGTTGGAATTACTCACGGCATATTCAGAAACGTTTTCCCATGTGACAACTGCAAAGTCCTCTAACTGTTTCCAACTGACTTTTCCACTTCTGGAGGGATCGAAGTCATCTAACAAAACAGATATACGTTTTGCGTTGAAGTGAGTTGTCAATATATCGTTACGGCTGGTATCTCCTCTGTTAAAAGTTATGTAACCATTGCTGCCGACGAAGAACCTTGTATATTTGTAGCCGAAGATATGCACTTTTTTTAGGTCGCTTAAGCTTGCGGACGCGTAGCTGTCATCGCTGAGTCCCAGGTTTGTACCTCCGGTGGGATCGGTTGGTAGTTGTGTAATATCCTGCACGACAAAACTGTAATAGCTACCATCTGTAGTTGGGGTAAACATGACAGATTTGTTCGGGAGATCAAAGGCATCTAAGCCGGGAGTGAATTTCTCGGTGAAATACTCAGTGACAACAGGAGTATCGCTATATATTTCAGTGGCGAACTCGCCGGTAGTTAAATCGTTGTTAGTAAAGACAGCGTTTTCAAAGATAATATCACCATCGTTGTCTTCGATTAGTTCCCACCATAGTCGGGGATAATCCTGGCCTTCATTAATACACCAGATATCTTCTGTGCCGTTTTCCGTTTCGTTCACAAAATCCCAACCGGCACCCAGGAACGTGCTGGCGGTTTGCATCTGTTCAATTGTCTTACAATAGCCGTCGTTGCTATCGGTTTGACTACTCATTTTCATGTCCCAGAAGCTGTTGATGACGTCACCATTATTTTCCCCTACCAGCCCACCGATATACTCACTGCAACTGACTGAACCGATGCTGTAGCTGTTGGTTAATGTGCCATCATTGAGCCCCACAAGTCCACCGATACTACAATCTCCAATGACCGTTCCTGTACTATAACAGTTAATTACATAACCTTGCTGATTCTCCCCGATTAGCCCACCAACACACTGACCACCATTGACTGTCCCCGTACTGTAACAGTTTATCACGTCACTAATATCGTTCATCCCCACGAGCCCACCGATATAGTTACCTGAACCGATTATATTGACGTCCGCTATTCCCAAGTTCCTCACCACTGCGCAACACAACTGGCCAAATAGGCCCAGATAGCTTTCACCCTCGATCGTCAAATTCGAGATTACATAGCCATTGCCTTCAAACACACCGGTGAAAGGATATCCCTCGAACTCCGGAGTCGTCTCATTGGTATCCGGGGCAATCATGTTGAATGCAGGCCTGTCATTCTTGCCGTCATAACCTGACAAATCAATATCGGCCATGAGTTGAAAGTGTTTGTCCCAGTCATTAGGTTCTGTTCCGATTGTGTTCATCTGCTCGGCAGTAAAGATCAGATAGGGATTGTTTGGCTCTCCCGTGCCACCGCCATATTCAGCCTGCGCAGGAAAGCTGACAAAGCAAACTGTAACCGATATAGATATTACTAACAAAATTTGAAAATTTCTCGCCACCCTCATATTTTTGACCTCCCACTCTTGATATTAAGGTCGAGCTAAATACTAACCTTATCCTACAAATATACCATTTTAACATATTTAGCAAAGATAGTCAATTTAGGTAATTGCGTATTTTCAATATTTTTTAAAAAAAGAGAATTTAAAAGACAGAAGAAGTGCGCAAATAGACAGGTGTAAGGAGTAATAGTAATAAGTTGTTAATCCTTATTATTTAGCTGTTATTTTCCACTGTCATTGACGTCCTATAATCGCGCAAAAATTTGTGTATTTTAACATGATTTTTTATTCCTCGTTTTTGGACAGAAAATAATGATAGTCTAAAATGGGCAAGTTCGCCTTTGTTAAAATAGGCAACTTAAGCATTTGCAATGTTTTTTCCCTACGGTATTAATTTGCAAATTGAGCAATTATTAAGAAAAAAAATTTGTTTGTAGGCTGGAAAAAATTGACTGTCTAAAAGAATTTCGTATTGATTGTGTTTGTTACGTTCGATTCCGGAATAAATGGCTGCGATTTTTGAAAACTATATCCGATATATAACTGATGACATATTTTAATTTAAAGACAAAGTCGTGTCCCTTTTGTGCTGAAATTATCCAGGCTCGTGCGCTTAAGTGCCGATTCTGCGGTGAGTTTCTAAATACTAACAAGGCACGCGCCCTGGAAGCTGAAGCTAACGCAGAGCCGGATTTAAAATCTTCAGAGTCCGGAGGAATTGACGATGGCGTCATGTTTGCCGGACGGCCTTCCCTGCTGGGGATGATGCCGATGTTGATTAAAGCTCTGATACTTCTGGCTATTGTGTGGCTGATTATCAAGTACCCGCTCGAAAGCATAGTTAATAATATCATCGGATCAAGGCTGACGATAGACCAGGTTTTGTTGGTTGGCCGATACAGGGAAATTATCGGCTGGGCGCTTGGCGGACTTATTGTCTTTGGGATTTTATTTAAAGCTTTTTATCTTAAGATGATTTATTACGAGGTTTCCGCTGACAGGATTGAGTGGAGCAGGGGGATACTCGATAGGCGAGTTGATAATCTGGACATGTTTCGCGTGATAGACCTAAAGCTTCGCCGGAGCCTGATCGATTGCGTCGTCGGAATCGGTACCGTGGCATTAATAACGACCGACAAATCAGATCCGGAATTTGTTTTTAAGAAAGTCCGACACTGCCGCAATCTCTACGATGTGATCAAAAGGGCCAGCCTCGAAGCAGATCGCCGAACTGGCGTTGTCCATCTCGAATAGATCTTAAGAATTCTTATCCTCATCCGGAATGTATTCTAACAATTCTCCCGGCGTGCAGTTCAATGCTTTGCATAAGCTATTTAAGGTTGAAAAGCGAACGGCACGGGCCTTGTTGGTTTTCAGTACTGATAAGTTGTTTACAGCCAGGCCTGTTACCTCGGCCAAATCCTTGAGCTTCATACGCTTATCTAAAAGTACATAATCTAATCGAACATTAATCATTTGTAGCCTCCTTTTAGATTAGCGTTTTGGATTCTTCAATAACCGGTAGAATCCGCCTAAGTATCTGACCCAGCCCGATAAGTATTAAAACCTTCGCAGCGGCCGGTACGAAAGACGTTAGGGGTTTCAAAATTTGAAAACTTTCCATGGGGAAGGAAAAAACAAGGTACAAATAATTAATGATACAGCTCAAAAACACGATAAACGCAGCAGCGTACAGAATTGTACTGCCATTTTTTAGTAGCCATCCGGTTTTGTATTCGGTCTCAGACAGATAACGGATGAACTGAGCGATACCCAGTACTAAAAGCCCAAGAATGATGGGATTTAGTGTTATTGTCTGAAGTACATAAAGGATTACCAGTGCATTCTCGTTAAACGGTGAATCTCCCGACAAAGCAATAATAGTCCCGAAAGGTGAGACGGCCAGAAGCAACCAGCCAATGATTCGAGCACCTACAAAATAAGTCCTTAGCAAGCCTCTGTTTTGTTGAATAAAAGCGTTCATAATAAAGCTGCTCCTTTCTATCCTTAATATATTATATTGTTCTTATTACCATGTAAATATACACGATTATCAATATATATTCAACTAAAAAAATAAATTTAATGCAAAAAATTTAATGGTTTGGGCATAAAATATTTTGGTACTTTAAAGATAGCGGATTAAATTAGTAATAAATGCTATGAGATGTGTTTTTCGTGTAAGAGCATTCTTTTTTTTAGGTTTATTCCGCCGGGTGTGGAAAAACCGCCAAGTTTGCCATCGCTTCGGATTACACGGTGGCAGGGGATGATCAGCGGCAGAGGATTTTTTGCAAGTGCATTTCCAACGGCCCGGCTCGCGAAAGAGCGGTTTATATTCTTAGCTAATCCGGCATAGGTGATTGTTTGCCCGACTTCTATGGCTCTACAGGCTGTTAAGGTTTTGTAAGAAAATCCACGAAAACCGTTGAGTGTAATAGGAATATCCAGGCCAAAGTTCACGTTATCACCATTAAAATAGGTAACAATCTGTTCCTGGATGTTTTCAAAATAAGATTTGTCGAGTTGTGCTTCCGGCAGATTCTTTAGAATGTCTGATTTGATTTTTTCAGACTTCGACAATGGAAGGTATGTTCGGCAAATAGCGGATTTGGTGCCCGCCAGGCCGAAATAGCCCCATTTTGTCCTGATAATTACATATTTCATGGTTTCTTGCATTTCTTGCCTGAAATTGTATACCATTTATATTATCTAATGCGGCAAATTCGTTGACGCAAGGGCAAAATTTTGTTAGATATATTGGTTTTTACGAAAATGGCCTGATTTGCTTAGAATCTTTGCTTTTAATTTATGTCGCTTGAAGAACAAAGAAAAAAGATTGATGAACTTGACCTTCAGCTTGTGCGGTTGCTCAACGAGCGTGCGCGTGTTGTTGTGGAGATAGGAAAGCTCAAGAATAAAAGCGAAAAACCTATTTACGCACCGGATCGAGAAAAGCAGGTTCTTGAAAAGATTATAAATGTCAATGCCGGTCCGCTGCCGGACAAGTGCCTTATTGCCATTTGGCGTGAGTTGATGAGCGGCTCGTTTTTTTTAGAAAGGCCGTTGCGGATTGGTTATCTTGGGCCGGGCGGAAGTTTCAGTCATACCGCCGCTATGCTCAAATTCGGCCAGAGCGTAGAATATGAACCTCTAACGGATATCACAAGTATCTTTGATGAGGTCAGCAAAGGTCATTGCGATCTTGGTTTGGCGCCTGTTGAAAATACAATGGGCGGTGGAGTGATAGAGACGCTTGATGCGCTGATAGATTCGGATGTAAAGGTTTGCGCTGAGGTCCTGATGGCGATCCATCATAATCTGTTGGCGAATTGCCCGTTGGAAGAAATCGAGGTGATTTATTCCAAACCGGAAGTATTCGCCCAGTGCCGAAACTGGCTAAGCGCCACTTTCAAGGATGCCCAAACGGTTGCTGTTGCATCCACCGCTAAGGCGGCACAAATGGCTGCAAAGGAGCCAAAGGCCGCCGCTATCGGCTCGCGTGTGGCAGCAGAAATATATGGGCTTAAAGTTGTTTATGAAAATATCGAGGATATTGCCAACAATGTGACCAGATTTCTTATAATCAGCCCGGAAGATGCAAAACGCACAGGTGAAGATAAGACCGCCATATTGTTCAGCACAGCTCATAAAGCCGGAGCTTTGGCTGATGTGTTGGAGGTGTTCAAGAAATACGAGATTAACCTGACAAATATTGAATCCAGGCCCAGCAAAAAAAGGCAGTGGGAATACTATTTCTTTATGGATTTCCTTGGGCACAGGACGGATAAAAGGATCCAGGATGGACTGGAAGAATCACGCCAGCACTGCCTGCAGCTTTCGATATTGGGCAGTTTCCCAAGGGCAACGGAGATGCTTTAATCGGGTTCGTAGTTACCAGTTCGTTGTTCATCGATGAACTGTAAACTGAACTCTGTTTTTAGGAGAATTTTATGAGAAAGCCATTTGTCGCCGGCAACTGGAAGATGAACACGAACAGCCTTACCAGCGTGGATCTTGCGGATCGTCTCGCCTCGGGCTCTGTCGAGTTAGCAGGTCATACTGTGACCGTGGCGGTTTTTCCTCCTTTTGTTTATTTACGGGCTGTGGGGAAAGCCCTCAACGGTTCGAGCATTGCTATTGGTGCCCAGGATATATATTTTGAACCGGATGGGGCTTTCACAGGTGAGATAAGCGTTTCGATGCTCAAGGATATCGGATGTAATTATTGTCTGTGCGGTCATTCGGAGCGTCGGCACGTAATTGGTGAAACTGATGAGCTGATAAATAAAAAAGTTGCTGCTGCTATAAGCGGCGGCATTTTGCCGATATTGTGTGTAGGCGAATTACTTGAAGAACGCGAGGCATCGCGAACAAATGAAGTGGTGACTCGGCATGTTAAAGAAGGCTTGGCCGGCTTGAGTGTCGAAAAGCTGGCAGCAGTGACTATTGCTTACGAGCCGGTCTGGGCGATTGGTACCGGCCTGACAGCAACACCGCAGCAGGCTCAGGAAGTGCATGATTTTATACGAAATCTTTTAGGCCAGATGTATAATGACGAGTTGGCTAATGAAATTCGCATTCTCTACGGCGGTTCGGTAAAACCGGATAACGCAGCGGACCTGATGAGCCAGCGGGATGTCGATGGTTTACTGGTCGGTGGGGCAAGTTTAAAAGCCAATGATTTTCTCGCTATAATTCAGGCGGCATTATGATTTTGGCCTCCGGATTTATTGCAAAATGAAATAGAAATTTTTGTAGAGTGGAAATAAAAATTAATTATATAGATAGCAAATTGAAAGGGCAGCTGATATGACTGCTTTTCCTTTATTAGCAGTAAGTTTTATTATGAAAATAGTCGCCGTTCTGTTCGTTTTGTGCTGTGTGGCGCTAATTCTGATTGTATTGATTCAGAAGGGCAGAGGTGGTGGTTTGAGTGGGGCCTTTGGCGGTGCTATGGCCAGCGGGATTCTTGGTTCCAAAACCGGTGATTTCCTGACCTGGGTTACAATAGTGCTTGCTGGTGTATTTTTGTGTCTGGCTGTGATAATGGCTAAATTCTATAGACAAGGTGTCAGTGATTATGGAATAGAACAGCCGGTCCAGCAGCAGATGCCGACAGTCCCGGAACAGACCGGTCCGACCGATGATACACAGGCACAACCAAGTACTGCTGACGATAGTAATACTGTCGGTGGTCTTGGAGCAACACAGCCGGAGCCGCCTGCAGTCCCGGAGCAAGCGATTCCAGGCGGAATCACTGAAACCCAAACCAGTGGCTCTAATGTGATTAGCGAAGTAAACGTGCCCGTTAATTAAAGCAGGGTCGTTCTTGGCGCAGATGATGCAGCTGTATTGTTTTTGAATTGAAAGCAGAATTTTATGATAAACAGTATGACCGGCTACGGTCAGGCACAAGGTGAGATTAATGGCACAAGTTACACCGTTGAAGTTAAAAGTGTCAACAATCGTTACTTCAAGACCATCATAAAATTGCCGGAGTTGTTCACTTTTCTTGAGGGGGAGATTGAAAAACTTCTTCGAAGTAATTTGTCCCGGGGGACGATAAATTACGCACTCCGACTTAGGGATATATCAGCGAATTTACTCTTTGATATAGATGAAATTGCTTTACAGACTATTGTGGAGAAATTGAGCCGTGCCGGGGCTGCGGCTGGTTTCAAAGGGGCTTTTGATATTGGTAACTTGTTAAGCCTGCCAGGAATCGTTCGACCGACGATGCCTGATGAAAAGTTGGTAAAGCAAACCAGAGAATCGGTCTTGGTTATCAGTCAGGAAGCGATAGATAAACTTAAGCAAATGCGTGCCTCTGAGGGAGACTTCCTTGAAGAGGAGTTAAGAGGACACTGCCGGGCAATAGAGAAAGACCTTGAGTATATATGTGCCCGAAGCGATACAGTGACGCAGGAATATGCGAAAAAATTGAAGCAAAGAGCGGATATACTACTCGCGGAGGCGAAACTGAATTTAGACGAAGGAACCCTTGGAAGAGAAGTAGCAATTTTTGCGGACAGATCAGATATTTCCGAAGAGGTTGCTCGGTTGGATTCGCATTTGCAGCAGTTTGTTCAGAGCTGTCAGGCAAATGAACAGGCCGGCCGCAGGCTGGATTTTATCAGCCAGGAGATGCTCAGGGAAGCTAATACTATTGCCAGTAAGGCCTCTGATTGTGATATTACCCGCTGTGTGGTCGATATTAAATGCTGGATAGAGCGGATAAAGGAACAGGTTCAGAATGTTGAGTAGAAAGCCGTAGCACGTAAAGACAGTTGAAATTCTTTTAACGATTACGATTGTGTAGAGATTATATAAAGCCATCTGATTTGAAGGTAGCGTGAATGAAGGAATCGAACGGCAACAAAAGTAAGGTAGTAATAATTAGCGGCCCATCCGGTGTTGGAAAGAGCACTATATGTAAAGAGATAGTCGGGCAGCAAAATGATATCTGCCTGAGCGTCTCGGTAACTACACGACCGAAGAGCGAAACAGAAATTGATGGTGATGATTATTGGTTCATATCAGAAGAGGAATTTAAAAACCGAATCGACGAGTGGTTGTTGCTGGAATATGCTGAGGTGTTTGGACATCTCTATGGTACCCCCAGGGATAAAGTTGAGGAGGCGCTTAATGCCGGCAAGACTGTTATTTTGGAGATCGATGTTCAAGGTGCCAAGCAAGTCAGGGCAATCTATACCGATGCAGTAATGATTTTTATTTTGCCTCCCAGCGCGAAGGTTTTGGCGGAGCGTCTGAACCACAGAGGCCGGGAAGACGCTGAGGTAGCAGAGGAAAGACTGGGCGTGGCAAGCACTGAAATCGCAGCTGCCTGGCAGTATTATAAACATTTGGTCGTAAACGAGGATTTGCAACAGGCGGTGAGTGAATGTATTCAAATTATTAATGACTATAGGAGTAAAGTGCCCAAAAGTTCGGGATCCTGAAGTTTGGAAAAGATCATAACAAAATTCTAAATCAGAGATAGTAAATATGATAGACGAACTCAAGAGTGACAGAATAATCAATAAAGTCGGCGGTAGATTCAAATTAACGGCACTGGTTCAAAGACGGCTGAGCGAACTCTTACAGGGTGCGCGGCCTTTGATTGAAGATATCGAAGGCAAAACGATGCTCGAGATTGTTATTCAGGAAATTTTGCGGGACAAAATTGCTGTCGATGACGGTCTAACAACACAAGACACAGAGAGCAAAGAGAAGAATTAATAAGTTCCGCTCTCTTGCTTGACTCGGCGACAGAACGAGATGTGTGATGCTGGATAGTATAAATGTTTTGCTTGGTGTTACAGGCGGAGTCGCTGCATACAAGGCGGTTGATTTGGCCGGTAAGCTGATTGTTGCCGGGGCCAAAGTCAATACCGTGATGACGGAAAATGCCTGCCGCTTTGTTGGCCCGAAAAGCTTTGAAGCTATTACCTGCTCAGCCGTTTATACAGATATGTGGAGCACGCCCGAACAACATCGAATTGGCCATATAGCTTTGGCCGATTGGGCGGATATTGTTGTTGTGGTGCCTGCGACAGCAAATATTATTAGCAAAATTGCAAACGGTATCTGTGACGACCTGCTCAGCACTACCCTTTGTGCATGTTGGCCGCTGATTGAATCGGGCGCTGCATTGTTGGCTCCTGCCATGAACGAAAAAATGTGGGCCAATTCCGCCGTTCAAAAAAATGTCGAGACAATCGGGAAAATGGGAATTCGGTTGGTTGGTCCTGTCGAAGGACGGCTTGCCTGCGGCGCCAAAGGACTCGGCAGGATGTCGGAGCCGCAGGAAATCTTAGAAGCGATCGAAGAAATCGAATCAAAAATTAACAGAGGAAAAAGACCGCCAAATAAGTTTGGCGGCTAAATATTTATCCCCGCAATTTATAGCGGGATTCTCTTTGTGTGCAAATCGGTATCATGCGAATCTTAATCACAGCAGGCGGCACTCGCGAATATATTGACCCGGTCCGCTTTATTACTAATGCAAGCAGCGGCAGGATGGGTTATGCCATGGCTGGCGCGGCAATTAAGGCCGGGCACAAAGTGACACTTATTACAGCAACAACTTCACTGCTGATTCCTGATGGCGCACAAGTTATCAATGTTGAAACCTCCGCTCAAATGTTTGAGGCGGTTAAAAAATATTTTGTTAAATGCGACTGTCTGATTATGGCCGCTGCCGTGGCTGATTATACCCCTGTGAAAAAATCAAAAGTGAAAATTAAAAAATCGAACAGGAACCTGATTATCAGGTTAAAACCGACTGATGATATATTAAAATGGGTGGGAAAACACAAAAAAGTTAACCCCTTAGGGGTAAAAAGTAAAAAGCATGCCCTGAGCAAAGTCGAAGGGGCAAAAGGTAAAAGGCAGATTATTGTAGGTTTTGCTTTGGAGGACAAAGGCCTTCGCCAAAATGCCGAAAAAAAGCTCAAAGACAAGAACCTCGATATGATAGTTGCCAATACACCCGCCGCGGTCGGCTCGGACAAATCGACCGTTCATATTAAAACAGCAGAATCCACCTGGGAAAAAATCGAAAACACCGGAAAGTCCGTAATCGCCGAAAGAATAATTTGCCTGGCAGCAAAACTCTGGAATCAAGCCTGAAACGGTTCACTATTATCGATGAACCAACAGACCGAGAAAAAAGTACAATTCTAACAGATGCTGGTATAGTTCCCATATTATTCAACCGATTTCCGTAAGATATTGTGAAAAAGGTAGATAAGTCAATTTAGTTAGGATTGAATTGAGCAGATTTATCAGGAAACTGTGCTTTAGTTCAATTTATAAGATTGACAGTAAAACTCGATTATAAAGCGGAAGTTCTTTCTTGACGAAGAAGTTGTTAATATGTTATAAATATAAAGTATAGAAACCTGTTTTTATACATGGAGCGCAGGTGTGATTTTAGATTTTTATCTTAACCAGGTATATAAGATTCCATCGAAGAGTTTTCCTCGGGAAGACAGAAACATACACGAATTGCAAATTTCTGAACTGCATGTTGGGCAGTTCTAATTATTACAAGTCAGTTGACGTTTTTTGAAGGAGATATATGATGTTTAGAAAACAATTTTATCTGATTTTGTTCACTTTAATACTGAGTCTCGGTGTTGTTGCTCAGGGAGCCCTTGTCAACCGTTATAGCTTTACGGATGGCGATACTACCGCAGTGGATTCCGTCAGTGGCAGAGACGGAACGCTGACGGGGACGGTGACTATTGCCAATAACCAGTTGGTGCTCGATGGAGGCGGGGGGGTTGACCTGCCGGTTGATATACTCGACCCCGCTTATCAAAGCGTAACGATTGAAGCTTGGTTTGAAATAAACGCTGACATAGGTTATCAGCGTCTGTTTGATTTTGGCGGTGCTGAGGGTGTTAATGGTGGAAACTGCATATTTTACACCCCCACATCTGGTGACAATTTTTCAAGACTTGCCATAGCAACCAATGGATATCCCTCATGGCAAACGGGTGAAGACAGGGTGGATTCCGATGAGATTGTTGTCGATACCCCAACACATGTTGCCTGTGTGTATGACGGTGCCACCGGCCAGATAAGACTCTATCAGGACGGTGTATTGTTGGGTACAACACCAACGACAATGCAACTGTCGGATGTCGATAGGATGTTTGCTTATATCGGAGATTCCGTATATTCGGCCGATCCTTACATGAACGGCAGTGTAGATGAGTTTCGTATCTATGATACAGCTCTGACAGATGCGGAAGTTTTGGCCAGCTATGACGAGGGACCGGATGCGGAAATTACAGAGACACCGATATCCCGTTATCCGAATCCGGCTCATAATTCGACGGATATCCCTCGTGAGGTGGTACTGAGCTGGAGACCAGGGCCTGTCGCCGTGGCACATGATGTTTACTTTGGAACAAACCTCGGTGACGTTGATAGCGCCGATACAAGTAGCCCTCTACTGGTCAGTCCGGCACAGGATGCAAACAGTTATCATGTAGGCCGGCTTGAGCTCGGACAGACATATTTCTGGAGAGTCGATGACATCAATGCGCCCCCGGACTCAACAGTATGGAAAGGTAAAGTCTGGAGTTTCACGATAGAACCTGTTTCCTATCCTATTGATGGTCAGAACATAACCGCGACGGCCTCAAGTCAGTCGGCTGACCAGGGTCCGGAAAATACAATCAACGGTTCAGGTCTGGTGGATGGCTTACACTCCAGAGAAAGCGAAGATATGTGGCAGAGCGCCG
>CAZMWN010000057.1:0-14564 GCA_964569935.1 uncultured Pirellulales bacterium | reverse complement strand
GAAAAAGCCGTTCTCAGCGAAGAATTTAAGGGTATATACCAATTTATCAATCAGGCGTTTGCATCGATTTTGCCGGAAAAATATGATACGATAAACCGCGAGCAGGACCTTGGAGACTCAGGATTGCGACAAGCGAAAGAAAGCTATAATCCAGTAGGTTTCGTGAAGAAGTACAAAGCTAAACTAAATTAGATACACTTTTAGGAAAAGTCATATCTCATCGGATATTCGCTACTCGCGATAAATATTCCACCTTCGCTTTCTCAAAATCGGTCAACGTCAAATTCAACCTGTCAAGAAGTTCCACAGGCAATATAGAAGAAAGCATATCCCCGGTAAAGTCACTGCATGCAACAAAATGTGACGTAAAGATAATCGCTCCAAGAAGATTAAAATCTCCACCGACAAGCGGGCTATGATGTTTGAGCACGCCATCCTGCAGTAGTGGTGAGAAATTCCATTTTTTACAGATTTGCATACCTATCTGACAATGATCCATTCCAAGCAGTTCTCTTTCATCATGGACAATTGATTTCATCATATTCCACTGCGTACCCATAAGAGGGCTTGTAAGCTTATTGCCGGCCAGCATGACAGCCAATCGCCCCATATCATGAATCAAACCCGCAACCGAAGAAACCTCGCAATCGTGTTCCGGCAAGCTTGTGACTTCAGATAGAACACGACAGGCAAGAGATATCTCCCGCGAATGCTGAAAGTAATCGTCCAGATGCTTTAAGGCGGCGAATTCCTCCTGAATGATACCTTTAGCATACCAGATTCCAATTAGTTGTATCAGAGGTTTAATGCCTACACTGTTAACCGCCTCTGCTAAAGTCTCATCATGGCCCTTCGGCCGGCTGCTAAAGGTATTGGCCAAGTAAAGGAGATCTGCACAAAGGCCGGGGTCCTGCCCGACTAACTTAATTAAGGTTTCATCTTCCTCCTTGGGATTGTTTGCGGCCAGTAAGAGACGCTCAATATTGCCGGGTATCGGAGGTAGCCTATGGATAAGCTCTGCAACTTTGCTTTCAAAGCTTTCTTGCGGTCCCATTCTCGTGACTGTCCTATGGCAAAAGCAATTCGTTCAAATTTACTTGCACCCATGGAGTAATCCGCAGTATCACAGCAACTATTATCCAATATAATTATCTATGTGTCTATATAAATTACTGGGGCGAATATACACCACGCATAAATAATACAACCTGTATTAAGATAATATTATTGCTTATCCGTGGCTTCGGTGAGCAAAGTTACATTGCTCCTGGTGAAGAAGCCATCAAAATCTCCATAGCGGTGGATGTATTCATTCACAATTAAAGTATTTTCAGAAGGGCTGGAAAATACCTGCTTTAGCCCTTCTTCAGGAGTGCCGACAAGATCAAGCAAAAAGCCCATCCCACTATTCTTCAAATAAGAAAACGTCTGCTCAATTGACTCTGTCCAGAAGGCAATATGATGCACCCTCGGTCCGTAATTATGTACAAATTTTTCAGTCGGTCCCGATTTTACGTCATCAATATATCCGGATATGCCGGATGTAAAAACCATGGCAAAGTCCTTGGAAGAAATTCTGGCAACATTTGTTATTGAGTTGAACACTTTCACGTAGATGGCAAAATCAAAATTGTAATTCGTCAAATCCATAAACTCAATTATTGCAGCATCTCTATCTTCAGCTCTCACTCTTGTAGCCGCGTGATCCAAATGTTTGATGTTCTTTAATTCCGAACGATCTGGTTTAAGAAATTGCCAATCCAACGGTTTTGATTCCGATGATGCGTATTTAATATCATTTCGATTCCATTGAATAAATCCAATTGAGTTGCCGGTATATTCAGATGGAACAGTTTGTATAAAAGAAAAGTTATCAGTTTTTATTATATTTTTAGTCAGGAACTTTATGCCTCTATTTTTCTGAATTGAGACATATCGCTCTATATCTGTTGTTTTGAAAACGAGAGTTTCCAGACGCGTATTAGGTGCTTGTCTGGATTTAGGGAATTGGTTCAACTGTAAAAAAGGATTTTCAGTCTTTCGTGACCTTATAAGAAAATCAGCAGAACCTTCTACCTTAAGAACAACCGAACGAAAATCGGAATCTTCAAAAGCTTCCATAACCTCCAGTCCCGTGTATTTCAGGAACTCTTCAACAGCCACTTTTTGTTTATCCGGCTCTGTATTTATGATAATACAACTTAGGCCTCCAACAAGGCCATCCAGGCCAAATCTTTTTCTGTCTTCAAGGACTATTGCAATCTTAGTCTCGAGAAACTCATCACTATTTTTGAAGTCCAAAAACTCAGTTCCTCCACAGCCCGGGCATTTGTTACCAATTGCATCAGGATAAACCTGTTTACACTTTGAGCATATTAGTTTTTTCATTTTATTCTCTTAAATAATTATCATTTCTATCGAGTTCACCTGTAATCCAAATCCCTGACATTAATATAAAGCTACCTAAACAAAGCAATTCAAACAACCTAAAAACTTGAATTTTCAGATTTGTCTTTATATCCTATTTGAATTGAAGCTTAGGAATAAATAATTAAAAAATATAAGAGAAAGGAGCATCTACAGTGGCAACAGGCGAGAATCTAAAAGAAGCTTTTGCAGGTGAAAGTCAGGCAAACAGAATGTATTTAGCATTTGCCAAACAGGCAGAAAAGGATGGATACCTACAAATTGCGAAGCTTTTCCGTGCAGCAGCTGAAGCAGAAACCGTCCATGCCCACGCACATTTTCGCGCAATGGGAGGAATTAAAAAGACCGAAGAAAATCTTCAGACAGCTATCGAAGGCGAAGGATTTGAATTCCAACAAATGTATCCGAAGTTCCTTTCCGAGGCACAAGCAGAGGAAAACAAACCGGCCGTTGTATCTTTCAGGCATGCTCTTGCAGTTGAGGAGATTCATTACGGCCTTTATACCGAAGCACTGGACGTCGTAAAATTAGGTGCGGATTTGCCCGAGGCAAAGATTTTTGTCTGTGCAGTTTGTGGCAATACCGTCAAAGACCATACCCCCGACAAATGTCCCATATGTGGTGCAGCGAAAAAACAGTTTGTCGAGATAAAGTAGCATAATGCATGACTAACAAATCCCAAGATATTCGGCAGTAACCGAACACGATTAGCATATAAAGATATCAGAAAGTTGTCCTTATATGATTTCCTCTTTTATTGAGTTAATGCACATACCTTATTGGGATCCAGAACAAATCCTTTTATAGTGACCTGCCACAAAACCTGACTAATGTCACTTGAACATTTTTTGCATTCTTTGCTCTATTGTCGTTATTGCAGATAATCGCTATACGTAGGAGAATCGTTACACGTGGAAAAACCGTTATATTTGACATCAATAACGGCACATATATATAGACCTTAAAGAGTTTTGCCGAATGAAACAGATAAGATTTTTGGCAATAATATATAAACAGACGGTAAAGAGTGATGTTACGGTACAGGGCGTATCCTGTATCGCCCAGGATGGGTCAGCGAAAATAGCCTTTTCCCTCGGCGAATCCGCTGACCCCCTTTTAATTTTTCGATAATACATAGCATCCGCTCTTATATCTAAAACTTTCACAGCTCATATTAACACCAAATATACCTACAGGTATATTAATCATTAAAGACATAAAAACCCTCTCTTAACAAAACAACAGGATGGATTCTTGTTTTGAACTTATTCCTTGACAGTACGTTGGCTGATTTAGTATAAATATTGATAAAGTACATTCCGCCTGCTCAGGTACTCATCTATGGATTTTCATTTTCACGCAGGCATTTTTTTTAACAAACGAGTAAATGGAATTTATAGAGTGTAAAGAATGCAAAAGCATAAGGGTAATAAACAGAAAAAGTGGCATGAAAAAACATCTGTCACCTTATGCGTGGCGGCTGGAATTATTATCATAGGTTTAGGATTTATTCATATTATTACTGGTGTAGTCTCGCTTTATCACCTTCCTTTTGATATTACATTCAAAGAATCATTCGGCTATCGTGAAACATTCATAAATGCCAGGAAAATCACAGCAATGCCATACGTGGCCGCAAAACTTAAATATCCCCTCGGTTGTAAAATACTTCAAAAATTAGAATACATCAAAACCAGCAAAGTGTTTGAGACAAAAATGGTCGAGCAGCTCAGGGAGGTGATAAAAATATGGCAGGCGGAATTTGAAGAAGCACTGAACAAGCCTCAACAGCTATGGCAGGATCAACTGCGGGGAAAAAGCAAATCAATAGAGAAAAAAGCAAGCAACGCCGAAGTCTATAACAATCGAGGAATCGACGCCGCCAAGAAAGGCCAATACGAAACATCTATATCAGAATTTACCAGAGCCTTTCGTAAGAACCCGGCTTACGCCGATGCTTATTACAATCGCGGGCTTGTTTATGTCACTATAGGCCAGTTAGGCCCGGCGATTTCAGACTTCACTCAAACTATTGAAATTAATCCGGAATTTACTGACGCCTACGTCAACAGAGGAAATATCCATGTCACTATGAGCCAATACGACCAGGCAATCTCAGACTTCACAAAGGTTCTCGAAATAGATCCAAAGCGTGTTGAAGTTTGTTTTATGCGGGCTGCTGTCTGCTTCGCAAAAGGCCAATATGATAAAGCATGGGAAGATGTACATACAATTCAAAATATGGGCTTGTCGGTCCCATCAGGATTTCTAATTAACCTTCGCAGGGCATCAAAGATAGAAAAATAATTTGCGTATTTCCTGCGCCACAAATGGCGGCAGTATATAAGAAACCGATTTTTCTTAGTCACTTGTTGACTTCATTGGTTTTATTTGTTAATCAATTTAAATACACCCAAAAGCTATAGGTAATATATTAATTAAACTCAAAAGGAGAAAAATTATGAAGAAAGTATATAGAATATTTATGCTTGTAATTTTTACAGTGTTCATACTCAACGGCACGCTTTTAGCTGAACGTACAGCCGGCATCGAGGAACGCGAGCAGGTCCTAAAACCGGAGCTCGAACGTCGAGAACCGGCGGAACAAATGGAAATTTTGCGATCCAGATCGATGGAACTGAGGGAAGCAGCCAGGAACGCTGAAAATCAAGGCCGTCCCGAAGAAGCCAGAGAACTCCGCGAAAAAGCCATGAGGTTGGCTGAGCAGATTGAAATGCATGCAAGAGAATTCAAACAAAGACGGCTGCGCGAGATGGAAGAGTGTCTCGACCGTCTCAGGCAAATAACACGTGAAGCCGAAGAAATTCGCGAAAGAATGGGGCATGAAATTGAACAACGTGTAAGAGAGAAGTTACGACCTATGCCGGAACCACCGATGGAATCCGAACCGAAAAGGCCGGGATTACAAAAACGATGGGATAATATGCAAAACGTCATAGGTCAGGTAAGAGAGGCCTTCATGAAACATCTTGAGCGAATAGAGGTAACGTTCGGCAGACTCAGGAGCAACATGGAGCAGATGGAAAGAGAGATACACGAACTCAGGGCCGAGAATGAACGGCTAAGAAATCATTTGCGGGAAAGAGACGAGATCATAAGACAGCAACAAAGGGAGATTACAGAACAAAGAGAAAACAGGGAAAGAGAAGAGCGACTCCGAGCAGAGCGGTAAGAGAGACAAAAATTTACGGTCCCGTAAACCCGATATCGGCAAGACTGTCCTTTAACCGCTCAATAAATAACACAACCAGGCAGCGAGCAATGCTCCATAGTTTCCAATTGCATAGCCCGTCAAGGCCATAAGGATGCTCGCCGGTACAAGTTTTTCGTTATGATGAGCAGCGACCACAGGCGCGCTTGCCGCCCCGCCGATATTTGCCGCGCTTGCGATTGCCGTGGAATGTATATCTACTCTTAACAGATATGCTCCAAGCACACAAAATGCTCCGTGCACAGCTATCCACACATAACAAGCCAAAACGAACCACCCGGCCGAAGCTGTAAGGCCGGAGACATCGGCTTTTGCTCCCATGTTTGCAACGAAGATATAAACAAGAGCCATTGCCAGTTTGTGACTTGCCGGAATTTGCCTTGCCGGTGTCATTGAAAGCAGGATTCCCATTGTTGTGATTAAAAGTATTTTCCAGGATGTGGCGGTCAGGACCGGTTGAAATTCAGGAAGCATAACCGAAATAAACTCCGCAACCCATGTGCACATAAATCCTAAAAAAAGAAGGTAAAGAAAATGCCTCATCTTCACAACTACCTGCTTGTTTTGAATTTCTGCATGTGCCGACTCAAGCATTTGAATTCTTTTGGCGTCCACCTTCGTGAAGCGATTGAAAAATGCTGCAAAATTTTTTGAGCCTAAAAGAATTGGCAGCCAGACAATATAAACAAGATTGTCACCAAGTACGGCAAGGCCGAATTCCTGTCCGCTCGCACCGATTCCTTCGCCGACGGCGGCCATATTTCCTGTGCCGCCAATCCAGCTACCGGCCAGTGTGCCGAAAGCCTTCCATACATCTTCCGGCAGTTTGTTCCTTACAAGCAAAAATGCAACGGGCGCGCCGAGAATTACACCGGTGGTACCAAAGAGCAGAACGATTATTCCTCTACCTATCATTTTGATTGTAGATGAAATATTGACTTTTAACAGCATAATGATAAGAAACATCGGTAACACTGTCGAGCTTAACCAGTCGTAAACCGGTGAAGTCTGAGCCATTATTCCGGTGTTAGACATCACAGCCGGGACTGCGTATATAAAAACCAGGGGCGGAAAATAATTAAAGAGCCTCCACTTAGTACGTTCTTCGAGAAAAAAGAAAAAAGCCCCCACGCCGCAAAGAACTGTCAAGATTCCTACCGGACTGGAAATATATGAATCATCCATGACATTTCTTCATTTCAAAAACTACCTATTCAGCAACACACAACCCGAGCAGGTGTTTTCCATCCATTCATTTATCCGTGTCATATATACCAGATTGCCGCTATCTTCCACAAGAGGATTGTCTTCATCGGACCCGAAATCATCAACATCGCGACACATCCGCCTTTTATCAGCAGGATTAGTTAACAAGACTTACGGACATATCGGCTGATTGTCAACTAATGTAATATTTGGCCGGGGCGGCGGCTGCATATCAGCCCCCAAGTAAAATCCGGGTTGTGTCGGCTGATTATATGCGACATTCTGCCAGGCCACGCTCAGCCTGTAAATCGGATCATGCATCAATGTATAAAAACGATAGTCTGTCGGTATGGTTGTCGTAAAGATACGCAACTCCTGATTGTCACCTGTTCGCCAAATAACTTCTTCCCGCCAGTCACCTAAAATATCGGCACACAAAGCAGGAGTCGATTTTGTCCCATTGTTAGAGGTACAGCTGCTGGCTGTAAGCAATCTACCAACACCATGTTTATCAATCCGATTACTGTTAAGGAGCTCACGAAGCAAATCGTCATCCCACCAGCACGCAAAGTTCGTTGACGAAGGATTACTACCGATACTTTCACCCTTACAGTTACGTAATCCACCAGGTCCACCCCAGCACTCATATCCCAAATGATTAGCATCAATATCAGCCGCAAGTCCTCTTCCTGCATCCGAATTCGCTGTCTGCCATATAACCTCCCCGGTTAAGGCATCCCGCAATTCCGCACCGGGATTATAATCTCCTTCATGAATTTGAAACACTTCCAGGCCCGGCCTTTCCGGATCTATATCGGACAGATGCATGGCGTCACCATGGCCTAATTCTGTCGAATAAAGTCCTGTACCATCATCGTCAATCGCACAGGCACCATAAATAATTTCGTCCTTACCATCGCCATCAACGTCACCTACAGCTACACTATGATTACCCTGTCCGGTATACTCATCATTTACACCGCCCTGTACAGCGGTAAAGGTCCATTCACTGGTTAATTGACCATCGCGCCAATTCCATGCAGCCAATACGGTTCGACCGCGGTAGCTGCCTCGGCCGTGGTAGTAACCGCGGCACATTACGAGGCTCGGCCTTTCTCCATCAAGATATGCAATACACGCCAGAAACCTGTCACATCTGTTACCGTAACTATCACCCCAGTCTGTAACTCTGCCTCTTTGAGGAATATAATCAGTCGTAACAAGTTCAGCGCCGGTCAATCCGTCAAAGATCGTCAGAAACTCCGGTCCGTCAAGGATGTAACCTGATGAATTACGATAATCCGCATTTTCATCGCCGATTACATTGCCAAGCCCGTCCACCGTGCCATCGGCTGTTTTACAGGCCACCTCCGCCCTGCCGTCACCATCTAAATCATAGACCATAAATTGAGTATAGTGAGCACCTTCACGGATGTTTATTCCCAAATTAATTTCCCAGAGAAAAGTACCGTCCAGTTTATAGGCCTGAAGTATCGGCTCATCTGTGAAACCAGCATTGCTGTTATCCTGACTATCTCCTGTCTGATGCAGGACTATTTCATATTCTCCATCGCCGTCAAGGTCCCCGACAGACGCATCGTTCGGTGTATATCCGGGGGGAGTCTCAAGAGCAATTGAGATGTATTGTCTTACAGGTGCATTTGCCGGCAGGGTAAACGCTGCGCTCGCCTCCAGTTCAACCTCATCTATTACAGGCTTCACAAAATATGAGTTTGACCGGCTCAGGTCAGCTTCCCTGTCGATATAACTCGTGCTTTGAGTAATGGGCTGATCGTTAAGTTTGACAGGCTCTTCTTCGGCGCTCGAGCGATAAAGATTGAAAGTAATATCGTTCGGTTCGGTTCCCAGCATTCTCCACCCAATGAATACCTTGTCACCTCTTGCACCGCCCATATTTACTGCCACAACTCCACGGCCGAGATTCTCCATTTGTCTCGGCTGTAGCTGGTCATCAGGAACATCTTCAGTATCGGCCCATACAGGTTTTTGCATGCAAGCCAGAGCCATCAGCATGATAAACATTGTGAAAAACTTTTTCAGACTAATTTCTTCCATTATTACACCATGAAATTAATACATAAGATAACTGTTTTCGGTAGCACCCTTAACCACTCCGTTCAACGGCATTTTCATTTCATCCCCAGCCGATTGGTTTAATCAGCCTTTACAACTATATAATATAACATTAATACAAAAAAATCAATAGTTAATATCTTTCATACATCAGGCAGGATTGAACGGATATGATGCCCTCAGGTCTGTTCCGGCTCAGATAAAGTATCTACCTGCTGGCCGGCTATTAAATGCGGCAGGCCCTCTTCGAGTTCCATTTGTTCGGTCAAATCCTCTCCAACCTCCGTCAGAAACCGGCTCGGTTTCATAATGATTAAACTCCTGGACCGGTTGCGGTAAAGCTGCGGAACAACCAGATATAACTCGTCTTTAGCCCTTGTCACCGCCACATGGAAAACCCGCCTTTCTTCCTCTAAATCCTCCTGGGTATTGATTGCCATATCCGTCGGAAACCTTCCATCCGCCAGCCAGGGAATAAAAACAATGGGCCATTCGAGACCTTTAGCCTGATGAACTGTACTCAGGATAACAAACTCCTGTTCAGCCGGTCCTGTTACCACAGTTTCACCGGAGAATTCTCCCGCCAGAGCAACATCAGCCAGAAAAGCCTCTACTGTATTGTACTGAGCGGCGACGTTTGCCAAAGCCCTAATGTCCTGCCTACGAAGCTCGGCTCCATCATAATGTGAGACAAGATAATCATCATAGCAGCGATCCAGAACTTCATCAATAATCTCTGCGGGCGAATTTATTTTATTCAATTTCTTAATAAGTCCCGTAAAATCAATATAAAAAGGTCTCGCACCGGCAGGAAGCAGAGCAGCCGTCTTTGAATCATCGGCAAGTTTCAATGTATCATCAACCTGACTAATACTTTGCCAAATCCTGCGCGACAAAGCATTACCTACTCTCGGCAGCATTTTAAGCAGCCTTAGCCAGGCAAGTTCATCATGTGGATTTTGAATTATTCGCATATAACATAGCACATCTTTCATGTGGGCCTGCTCGAAAAAGCGCAAACCTCCACGGACCTGAAATGGTATATTGCGACGCTGGAATTCCAATTGAATCTCAAGTGAGTGCCAGTGGCTTCGATATAAAACAGCTATATCATTCAGGCCTCGCCCCTGGTCGAGAAGAGCAAGCACATACTCTGCAATGAACCGAGACTGGACATAATGGTCCTGGGCCGGCACAACAGCAGGCTTTAGCCCGGATGGTCTTTTCGCCCGCAGAGTTTTAGGAAGTCGGCGGCTGTTATGCTCTATACTGGTATTGGCAAGTGTAAGTACCTCCGGTACAGAACGATAATTTGTCTCAAGCCGATACTCTTTAACCTCGGGATATCTTTCCTTGAAAGTAATAATATTTTGAAAGCTTGCTCCGCGAAAACTGTAAATGGATTGTGAGTCATCGCCTACAACCGTAATATTGCGGTGCTTCGAGGCAAGCATATCAACGATTGCACCCTGGACAGCATTTGTGTCCTGATATTCATCTACCAAAATATACAAGAACTGATTTGCAAGTGCATTACGAATGTCCTCGTAATCGGACAGGAGTCTTAGCCAAAAGCTAAGCAAATCGTCAAAGTCCAACAGTTGTCTTTCTTGTTTTCTGGTCGCATAGAGAACTAATACTTTTTCAATTTCCTCTGCCTCTCGAACAAACATCGGATAACGCTTGGAAATTATGACATCCAAAGGCTCAAGAGTGTTTTGGACAAAACTTGAAATCGCAGATAAGACCGATTTTTGCGGAAATCTTCTTTTACGAATATCAACGCCTGCCTGTTGAACACAGGAAGCGATAAGGTCCCTGGAATCTTCTCTGTCCAGGATAGTAAAATCCGGTGAGATCCCCAACTTCTTGCCATGCCGGCGAAGAATCCTATTGGAAATATGATGGAAAGTACCGCCCCATATATCCTTAGTCTTCTGTTTGACCAGGACCTCAACGCGACTGAGCATTTCGCGGGCGGCACGGTTTGTAAAAGTAACAAGCATTATTCGTGAAGGGTCCACCCCATTGTGAACAAGCCATGCCAATCGATATGTCAAAGCCCGAGTTTTACCGCTTCCGGCACCTGCTACTACCAAAATCGGTCCATTGCCCGCCGTAGCTACAGCCAGTTGTTCTTCGTTGAGATCTGCTGCAAAATCAATCTTATCTGCTGCGGTCCTGGACTGAAGTTTAAATTTCCGTGCCATCTACTTGCATCGTATATCTGTAATACTTCTTAATGTTACGCTTATATAAGCTAAGGTAAAACAGAATACACGAAGATTGCCCCCATGTCAGCCTTTTCTATTAGAGTATGTCATCCGTATATGTACATTAAAGTCAAATTTTCTAAAACTAATCCAAGTAATACTTCTTTCACTTCGTAAGCCGTCTTATAAAACAACCTTTTTCAATCAATTGTAACATAGTACTTTCAAAGTGGTTATGATTTATACCCACCAGGTTTTTTTGTCCCATAATAATGTCTAAGAAACGACGGAGAATCCTGCCCTGATTTCAATCAAATAGATTTACACAAACCTTCTTTGGAAAAATATTTTTATTAAATTTTTGCAGAATAAATACCATAAAAAATTCTCCGGCAAACCACCGCAATACTTAATTTACGCCTACTATTTACAGACCACCAATACGAAGATATATACAAGTTGAAGCAAAAATCCTATCTTTTATCAGAAAAACAGGCATTTATTTGTTTTCAGATATATCCTGCAATGAGAATATATATTATCGGCAAGTAATAACCAAAACGCGTTTATTGCCCAAGTCCTGTAACAAAAACAAATCAAAAAATATCCATATAGAAAATACCCAAAAAAAGCGTTACACATCAGACCGAAGGTGGCACTTGTAGATAGTTATATTCACAAAAAGGGTGTTTTTATTCCATACAATCTGTCTAAAGGACCAAATGAAAATGGGAACCGGTACGATGTCTTACTTGTCTAAAAGACTATGCAATAATGGGAATTGGTACTTCCCTATTTCCTTGGCTCCAGCCAGGTTAAAAGTATCAAATCCCATTGAAATAGTAAAATCAAATAAAGGAAAACTAATATGAAACGTATACTGAGAAAGATACGGCGTAACCGAAATTTGCAAAAACGCCACGAGTACTTGGAGACCCCGTTTTTTGAGCGTCTGGAACCCAGGCTTCTGCTTAACGCTGATATGCAGGGACTTTTAGCCGAAATGCAGCCCATAGATCCACTGGGCACGAACAGTCCCACAGATGTTATTGAGGTCAGCCTAAACGATGAGGGCAGTGAAACAGCGTCAGCAAATGCTACTACTTTTATACCTCAATCCGTACCTTATACCCAGAACTTTGACGCTGGTTTGCCGACTGCTATTCAGGGCTGGGAGTACTATTCAGATAATGAGGGACGGATTCAGATAGTTAGTGGACGATTGCGCATGGACGATTCAGTTAGTGGCAGCGCATCTTCGCTGAATGAGGCGATTTTACATCTGGATCTAACAGGTAAAACTAATGTGACACTGACATTGGACCACATTAATTTATCGGATGAATCACATGCACCACCCTTGAATTTTACAGGACATTATAAGGGCGATGGTATTGCCTTGAGCGTTAACGGATCAAATTGGGTGAGAATCACTAACCTGGATCCTTCTTTTACAAACCAGTCGTATGCTCTGGATGCGATAATTGCCCAGGCTAAGACTGCCGCCGGTATTTTTGATGTATCTGATGTACGGATTAAGTTTCAGCAGTACGACAATTATCCCGCACCAACAGATGGACGTGAATTCGACAACATTCAAGTCACAGCATCATTCGCTCAGTCCATCCCATACACTCAGAACTTTGACGCCGGTTTGCCGACTTCGGCCCAGGGCTGGGAATACTATTCGGACAATAACGGGCGGATCCAGGTGGTCAGTGGACGTTTGCGTATGGATGATACGGTACCCGACAGCACATCGTCCTTGAACGAAGCAATCTTACATGTGAATTTAACCGGCAAAACGAATGTGACCTTGACTCTCGATCATGTAAATCTCTCAGATGAAGTTAATACGTTACCAACAAGCTTTGCAGGTCATTATAAAGCCGATGGAATCGCCCTGAGTGTCGATGGGCTGAACTGGATTACGGTTACGAACTTAGATGTTTCCTTTACTGCTCAGTCGTATGCTCTGGATAGCATAATTGCCCTGGCAAAAACTGCCGCCGGTATCGGTTTCACTGATGTATCTGATGTGCGGATTAAGTTTCAGCAATATGACAACTTTCCGGCTACGTCTGATGGACGTGAATTCGATAATATTCAGGTAACATCAACAACCACCGCACCGGAAATTGATATACTGGGTAACAGCCAGGTGATTATTGACGGAGATACTACTCCGAGTTCTTTAGACCACACTGATTTCGGTAATGTTCTCCCAGGTGGCTCTATAATACGAACGTTTACAATAATGAACACAGGAGGCTCTGCTCTTAATTTAACAGGCAGTCCCAAAGTCCAGATAAGCGGAAGCAGCAACTTTACCGTGATTACACAGCCCATTTCTCCGGTCGCTGCCGGCGGTGGGACCACAGTGTTCCAGATCCAGTTTACACCGACCAGTACCGGCCTTAAAACGGCAACCGTCCTGATTTATAATAATGACAGTGACGAGAATCCGTACGACTTCGTGATTCAGGGCACTGGTGCAAGTGTTCCCGAGATAGAAGTTCTTGGTAATGGCCAGGAAATTGTTGATGGTGATACAACTCCGACTATTACCGACCACACGAATTTCGGTGCTATTATGCCGGGCGGTACTATAATGAGAACCTTTACAATAAGGAATACAGGGGGCTCTACTCTTTACCTTACTGGAAGTCCCAGAGTCCAATTAAGCGGTAGCAGTAATTTTACTGTGAATATACAGCCAGCTTCTTCGGTTGCCCCTGGTGGTGGGACCACAACGTTCCAAATCTGGTTTAATCCAAGTAGTCCTGGGCTTAAAACAGCAACTGTCCTGATTTATAATAACGATAGTGACGAGAATCCCTATAACTTCGTGATTCAGGGTACAGGTATTGACGTACCCGAAATAGATGTTTTAGGAAATGGTTACGTCATAACAGATGGGGATACTACTCCGAGTACCAGTGACCACACGGACTTTGGCAATGTTACATTAGCTGGTTCTGTTGTGCGAACGTTTACGATCAGGAACACAGGAACAACAGTCCTTAATCTATATGGCAGCCCGAGGGTACAATTAAGTGGCAGCAGCGATTTTACCGTAGTAACGCAACCAAGTTCTACCGTTGCTCCATATGGAGGTACTACGACGTTTCAAATTCAGTTCTCTCCCAGCAGCACGGGTCTAAAAACTGCAACTGTGCAAATTGCCAATACGGATCCGAATGAAGACCCATATAACTTTGTGATCCAGGGTACTGGCATCGCGGCCGGGATTATTCCTCAGGCGGTGCCGTATTCTCAGGACTTCAGCTCGGGTCAGCCCACAGGAGCACAGGGCTGGGAGTACTACTCCGACAATGAAGGCAGGATTCAGGTGATAGGCGGACGCCTGCGAATGGACGATACAACAGGCA
>CAZMWN010000056.1:0-14716 GCA_964569935.1 uncultured Pirellulales bacterium | reverse complement strand
GACGAAACCGAGGCCTATAAGAAGGATGAAGTCTAAATATGAACAAATGTTAGAGATTCTTCACTGTCCCCAAAGGGTTGCCTGCCGTAAGGCATGCCCAAGGGATTACAGGACAACAACTCGCTGTTTACTGGGCGAGATAGATCGTTTACCCACCCGATGTCATAACGCCGAGCTGGTTCATCACACTCATCATGTCGAATATTTCCCAAGTTTCGGCAATCTTGCCGTCCCTGATGCGAAAGATAGTTATACCCGGCAGCGTTACCTCTTTTCCAGTCGCAGTAACACCCAATTCTTCAATATCGCCCTTGTTGGTGCCTCGCCAGAGCCCACGGACGACTACCTTGTCACCTTCGGCTATAATGTCCTCTATTGAAGCGCTGCAGTCGGGGAAGGAAGTAACGACGTCACGGCAAGATTGAATCATTTCCTCGAGCGTCTGCGGCTCCGGACTGATCGTCGAATGACCGATATAGTCGGGTGTATGTAGTTTCGCGAAATTCTCCCAATCTTGTTTTTCCCACAACTCATTACTACGACGGACAAGTGCCTTGTTTTCTTCCAGTTTGGTGTTCGAGGAAGGCTTGCAGCCGGGACAAACAAGACTGGCAAGAATCAGGCAGAATAAAAGCATCGTGTAAACTTTTTTCATTTTTGTTTCCTTTCTTTAATTTAATACTCCTGTTTATCATTGCTTGGTTGATTCCGGTTACTTGTTCAAAACAGATTTCTAAAACAACGTTATACTGCTGTAATAGTTACGTCTATTGTGGTGACTACGTATTTTTAAAAGATAGCATATAGCGTTTAGGGTATAGGGTTTAGACCATTCACCAAATACTGGCGTAAGCCATCCCTGACGGGATAACGACTATCGACTATCCACTAAATAAAAGGCGCATCTGGGAAGGGAAACATAGATGAAAAAGTTGAAATTTAAAGGTAAAAGCGTAAAATTATATCGTAAAATTCAAAATATTTTGAGATTGCCACGGTATGAAAAATCAGGCCACCTAAGGCACAAGCTCGCAATGACTTTTTTATTTGATTCCTTTACTTCTTCCCCGCGTGCTTTAATTAACTCTAATATCCCCTGCGGCTTGTATCACTTTCCTGGAGATAAGCGGGCCTATCAGCTCGTGCATTACGGTCGCCCCGATAATGATACTGATGATAATATCTGAAAAATTCGTAAAAGCCGGGTTCTGCTTAATTAATAGTGCCAGTCCTATGACTATTCCGCCCTGCGGTATCAGGCCTCCCCACGCATATTTTCTTACCTTATCCGGGCTTTTTGCAACCGTCGCACCGATAATTGCGCCGCTGATTTTTCCGGAAGCCCTGAAAATCATAAAGAAAAAGGCCAGAGGCAGGTATGTCAGGAAAATCGAAAAATCAAGCTGCATACCGCTCATTGTAAAAAAGAAAATGAAAATCAGCTCATCGGTATATCGCTCCAGCATGCGGAAAATCTGCTCTTTCTTCGAGTTGAAATTCACCACGAATGCACCGGCGGTCATAACAGTTAAAAGTTCATCAACGTTAATTAAAGACGATATGCCGAAACTCAATGTCAGCAATGCCAATATCGACACTATAAGTGTCCCTTCGGTTTCTCCTCTCAATCGAACGGTGAGAAAATTGAAAATAATCCCGTTTACAATACCAAATATTATCGCGCCAAAAATCTGGTACAACGGAATTGCAAACGAGCTGTAAAAATTTAAACTCTGATGCGTCACCAGAACCATGCTCACGGCAACAGCGATGCTGAAGTTGATGATTCCGAGAGTGTCATCGAGAGCCGCTATTCCCATGATTGTCGAAGAGACAGGGCCTTTCGCCTTGTATTCGTGCACAACTGCCAGGGTTGCTGAAGGGTCTGTAGGACTTGCCAGAGAGCCCATTAGTAAGCCAATGGGAATAAAAAGAGTAGAAAAATTTGCCTCGGAAGCATGCACAAAGAATGTTGAAACTAATGCTATACCTGCGGCGGTAGCCAGGAAAGAAAGCTCTCCCTCGAAAAGTGTGATATAAATGATTGATTTGCCTAATTTTTTTATCTTGCTGTAATGTAAAGTTCCGCCGACCTCGAAGGTGATAAATGCCAGGGCGATACTAATAACAAGCTCCGTATGTTCTGCAAATTCAATCGTAACAATATGGGTTAGCCTGGGATTGAGAATTATACCGGCGAGGATAAAACCTGTAACTTTCGGCAGGCCTATTTTTCTTGCTGCTTCTCCGCTGATAAAACCAAACAGAACGATAAGACCGATTATTAATATACCTGGCATAAAGTACTCTTACTATCAATATTGATGCACATTTATTATCCTAATAATATAAAATTCAAAATTCTTTTATGAAAGCACGAATGTTTTTAAAAAATTGTCACCGGCCTATGTAAAGGCTAATAAACGATATGGGGAATCTAAGTCCGGCACATCTACTCACAGTCCGTAAGTAAGTCTTTATGATCCACTATAGAGGACTTCACAAGATTGCGCACAATACGACAGAGCAAACAACAATTTCCGATAAAAGCGGGGATTTTGCTTGCATTACGGCGGATTTAGGATAGAATACCTCACGAACTAAGGATAGTTCGTAGGGGATAGAGTATAGTTCACACCATGAGATAGGCTTCAGGCCGCCATCTCACGGGGTAAATAGTTCATAGCGGATAGCAAATCAAAATGAAAAATGTGCAAAAATTCGCAAAGTTTAAAAAACTATGTGCCTTTGTGGCTCTGAACCTTCAAAAAATGTTCTACAAATGTAGAGAGTTCTCTACAAATCGGGGTGTTTTTTTGCAAAACAAAGCCAATTATTTCGTACTGCGTGCTGCGTAATGCGTGTTGAGTAAAAGGATATAAGCTCTTTGGAATAAAGATATTATGAGAAATTGCCGGTTCCGGGGCAGGAAAATTTATCCCCAAGGGACGAAGCCAAAACGAAGCCAAAACAAAGCCAAGCAAAGCCAATGTTAAAATAGGCAATATAGAGTTAAACTCTTTGAAATAAAAAGATTATGGCAAAAGAAGCAATTGAACAATTAGAAGAACAAACCCAATTCAAAGCCAATTCGAAGCCAGAATACAGAATGCAGAACACAGAATACAGTAGGTTAGCCCCCAGATTTACTCTGGGGGTTCAAAAACGGGCATCATCATTTAGACGTTCTGTTTCCAACGACCGTTTTGTACAGCCAATACGCCACGCCGATAAGCAGCACTGTGCCAAGCCATCCTCCGAATGGCATAGTTTTGCCGAAGAAGTGTTTTATAATCGGCAGGTCGATATCGAACTGCTTGAGGATAACGATAGGAATTGCGATAAGGATACCCATGAGCGCCTCGCCTGTAATCAGGCCGGATGCGAACAGCAAGCCGTTTCGATTGGATTGCTCGATTTGCTCACGGGCGGTGTGCCTGCGTTTGTGAAAGCCACTGATAATCCAGTGGATAATTCCGCCGGCGAAGATGGGAGTAGCCAACTCCAACGGCAGATAAATCCCGATTGCCACAGCGAGCACCGGCATACGGAACGAACTTTTCCTCGCTGCCAGAACAAGGTCCATGGCGATAATCGCTGCTGCGACAGCCATCCCGATATATGCAAAGTTCCACGGCATGTCTCCCTTGAAAACACCCTTCGAGACCGAGGCCATAAGGTTCGCCTGGACCGCCGAGAGCGCATCAGAAGCTGCGCCTTCCTGACCCTTGAAACCGTAGGCTTTGTGCAGAAGCATAAGAACCGGAGCGATAACGATTGCCCCGGAAAGAGTGCCGACAATCTGCATTACCTGTTGCTTCCAGGGCGTGGCCCCGACGAGCCTGCCCGCCTTCAAGTCCTGCATATTGTCCCCGGCGATTGCCGCTGCACAGCAGACGACGCTGCCGATGATGATTGCCGCTGCGGGGCCGTTTTCGGCACCTTTACCCATAAGAACCAATAATAAAAGTGAAGAGACAACAATGGTTGCGATTGTAATCCCTGATATTGGATTGTTGGATGAGCCGACAAGACCCGCCATATACCCGGCCACGGCGGAGAAAAGGAAACCGGCAATAAGCATAACAACCGCCATGGGCAGGGATATAGAAACTTTTCCTACAAAAAGTTGATATACAAGGAACAGCGGAACAATCGAAGCAATAATCAGGACAAGTACCCATTTCATGGGCATATCTTTTTCGGTTCGTTCGATTTGAACTTGTTCATGTGTCATTGTTCGATATGCTTTCAGGCCGCTTTTAATGCCGCTTAACAGCGAGCCTCGCATCTTGAAAATAGTCCAGAGGCCGCCTATAAGCATTGCCCCGACTCCGATGTATCGGGTTTGAGACGACCAGATGTCATAGGCCCTCTTGACGGTGTCACCATCTGCTGCGGCATCGGAAAAAGCCGCACATATAGGAATAGCAATGTACCAGTTGGCGACGCCGCCGAGGAATATTAGAATGGCGATATTGAGACCTACAATATATCCGACTGAAAGCAGGGCGGGACTTAGGTTCGAGCCGCCGTATATAATTGTTCTGCCGACGCCCCTGGCTCCTTCGATAGCTTCGGGCCAAAGGCCGATACCTTTTGCCGAGAGCTTGAATATTGCTCCCACGAGGGAGGCCTTGGCGATTATCCATACACCTTTGCCGCCTTCCTGGCCGGTCTCAAGAACTTCCGCTGTTGCGATGCCTTCGGGGAATTGGAGTTTGCCTTCGACGATTAGCGAACGCCGTAATGGAATAGTGAACAGCACGCCCAGCAGACCGCCGAACGCAGAGATGATTGTAATCCACAGGAAGTTTTTCCCGCCGAAGCCGTCCCAATATCCCAGGATGACAAGTGCCGGCAAGGTGAAAATAACGCCGGCTGCAAGTGACTCTCCCGCTGATGCCGCGGTTTGGACAATATTGTTTTCGAGAATATTGCTTTTCCGGAAGAGCCTGAGCACACCCATCGATACGACCGCCGCCGGTATCGAAGCCGAAACCGTCATGCCGGCAAAAAGACCCAGATAAGCATTCGCTGCTGCCAAAATCATAGAAAGTAAAACGCCTAAAATAAATGCCTTAACTGTGATTTCCGGTAGCGATCGATTTTCTAAATTCATGGCTCACCTTTTAAAAATTTAGACCTGGCCGAATGAGTCATTAGTTTATAAATTCGGCGACAAAGTATTTCGGTGTCAATGGTTCACCCGTCGCCCGCTCAATCATCTGGTTCCAATGGTAAACGGCACTAACTTTGAAGACTTTTTCGGACATGAAGTCACCGACTTTCTTTTGGCCGACGTAACTGACATTTTTATCCGATTTAAGTTTTAAAATTTTATAAACGAGATGATGGTGCATTTGAGAGGCCAGTAATTCTCCTAACAAATAGTTATGATAGTAGCATGGGGCTATAGAAAAATGAATCTTGGCGGCCCAGTCCGGTTTGTCACGACTCTGGGGACATTTGATGAATTGGTATTTTTCGACCATCTGCCACCATAGTTGGTTCAGGTCCTGGTCGGGATTTGCATAGAGCTGTTTTTCGAAATCGTACATGACCATCGCCCATCGGGCGAAAATAAGCTGCTTTAATTGGGCGTATTTGAGGCCCATTTTTTCAATTTCTGCCCGCTGCTGGTCTGAAAGTTCCAGCATCTGCTGCATCCAGGCGGGATTCCGGCTCAAGCGTCCAAAAAACATGGCAACAGCTTCTGTTGTAAAAATGTGAGCCGGTTGTCTGAGCATATATGGAACTTCATCTCCATGCCATTTATCGTACGTTGCGTGTCCCAGCTCGTGTAAAATTGTCTCCATCCAGGTTTCATTATTTTTCAGATTGCATAAAATTCTCACGTCACCCTGACGGTCAATGTCTGTACTGAATGCGTGAGGATTTTTACCTTCGCGTTCATACAGGTCACTTTTAGCCAAAATGAGTTCGACCGGCAGCCCTATACCGGCATAAAACTTTGTGGCCAGTTTTTTGAGATCTTTGTCTTTATAATAAATGTCCAGATCCAAATCATAAACGAGCGGCGTTTCCTGAAAGAACGGATCGTGATAGTGCCATGGCATAAGTTCCCCTGCGGCAATACCATAGTTGTCCGCGAGTATGCCATCCAGTTCGGCTTTTAGTTTAGCGAAAGGCTCATTTGTCAGTTCGTATAGTTCGTTGAAAATTTTATCCAATTCTTTAACATCCTGCTCAGCGGTCGTAAGAGAAAGAGTATGAAAATTTTCGAATCCAAGTTTTCGGGCCGCCTGGTTTCGCAGCTTAACCAATTTAATGATTTTATCTGAGATCTCTGCTCCTACCTGTTTACTGGCAAGCCATGTCTTTTCTCTCTTTGAAGAATCGGTTTCGGTCTTTAATATTTCCTTAATCTGATTATCGGTGACTTTCTCTCCTTCGATTGTGCCGCGAAATGTACTGAAGTTCTTTTCGATTTCCGTGTTTAGCTCGACAATTTGCCTGAGCAGTTTGGGTTCTATCTGGTTTTCCAGATAAGCGTTATACAGCATATCCATCTGGCGGGCCAGGATGGGATCTTTGACTTGTCCGGATTCTTTTGCATCTTTAAGAAAAACGAAATCACAAGGATCACTATATACCTGTCGAAGCTCCAGTGTCAGGGTACTGACTTTGTCATAATCCTCGGATTTGCCGCTGGTTGCCGCGTCCCAATAGGCAAGATTTGCCTCTTTTTCCATAGGTTTGATTTTTTCCACATGATTTGTAATGAATACCTGCATCTGTCTTTCTTTTCCGTTGGGTGAACATCCAAATAGAACAACGCTAATAGATAAAATAATAAGTAATAATGATATGGTCTTCATTACTTCATTCTCCTTTCAAATGTCATGTTATCATTTTGTCACCGGGCCCCTGTATCGCATGAAGAATATTATCGGCAATATATATAAAAATCAAGCAGTTTTTGGACATCTCAAACAGGGCCCGTTGTCATTTTAATATTCATTTCTTCTTTGAACTTGGATGTAAACTCATGTAACATATCAAAAAATCGAATAGAGGCAATGTCTGAATCATATAATAAAGGGCATAATTTGTTATGGCTAAGAGCAAATATCTAACTGCACCAGTTCCTTCAAAGAAAATGCCCGCCGGTATTCCCTATATTCTCACAACAGAGGCGGCCGAGCGATTTGCATTTTATGGTATGAGTTCTATTCTCGTAGTGTTCATGACCAAACACCTGATGGGAGCGGGCGGCGAGCTATCCGTTATGGCAGATGAACCTGCTAAGGCGTGGTTCCATTATTTTATCTCCGCTGCATATTTCATGACACTGGTGGGGGCCATCATATCCGACTTCTGGCTGGGTAAATATAAGACTATCATCTTGTTCTCTCTGGTTTATTGTGCCGGATTTGCCTTCCTTGTATTGGACCACACCCGGCTTGGTTTAACCGCTGGATTGTTATTGATTGCAATGGCCTCCGGGATTATAAAGCCATGTCTGTCGGCCAATGTAGGAGACCAGTTTGGTTCTTCAAATAAACGCCTGATAGAGAAGGTTTACCATTGGTTTTACTTCTCGGTAAATCTTGGCGCAGCCATTTCGATGTTTCTCTGCCCTATCCTGCTGGATAAATATGGCCCGGCAGTTGGATTCGGCGTTCCCGGCAGTTTTATGTTGATAGCAATGCTATCTTACTGGCTTGGTCGGCGAAAGCTTGTGCATGTTCCTCCGGCTGGAAAAATAGGTTGGCAGGAGATACTCGATAAAGAGGGAATCAGGACCCTTGGCAGGCTCTGCATTGTCTTTGTCATGATATTCATGTTCTTTGCATTATTCTATCAGTCCGAATCGGCATGGGTATTGCAGGCCGAGAAGATGAACCTTAATTGGCTTGGGATCACATGGCGTCCTGCCCAAATGCAATCGGCCAATCCTGTACTTATCATGGTCCTGATACCATTGTTCGCGTATGTTCTCTACCCTGGTCTCAATCGTCTCTGGACAATGACTCCTATGCGTAAAATGGGTATCGGCATGGTCCTGACGGCGATAAGCTTCCTTGTTCCCGTATGGATTGAGGTCCAGCTCGAAAACGGAATCAGGCCATCAATCGGGTGGCAATTCGTCGCATACATCTTTTTAACCGGGGCCGAGATTATGGTATCCATAACCGCTTTGGAATTCGCATACACTCAGGCCCCTAAGAAAATGAAATCTATGATTCAATCGATTGAACTTCTTACTATCTCACTCGGAAATATGTTTGCAGCGGTGGTCAATGACGTTATAAAAAACGAAGACGGCACAAGTAAGTTGCCGGGAGCAAGCTATTACTGGTTCTTCGTGATTGCTATGCTTGTGACCACTTTGATTTACATACCAGTGGCCCGCTGGTATAAGCCGAGAGAGTACATACAGGACGAGGAACAGGCCGAAGTTTCAGTTTAAACGTGAAACAAGTGGTCAATAGTAAAACGAACTTGCGATGAAGAGGATTATTTCTGTATCGCGCAGAACTGATATACCATCTTTTTATGGCGACTGGTTCATGCATCGGCTAAAAGATGGTTTTGCCGGTGTAGTAAATCCTTTCGGCGGGCAGAGGTATATCATATCGCTCAAGCCCGAAGATGTTACCTGCTTTGTGTTCTGGTCCAAGGACTTTACGCCATTCCTTGAGAATCTAAAAATCATTGAAAGTCTCGGCTACAAATTCTATTTTAATTACACCGTCACCGGCCTGCCCGGTGTCTTTGAAGGCAATCTTAACAAAGAATCGGCCATTGAAACTCTCAAGCAACTCGGCAGGATATATTCACCAAAACATATCAACTGGCGATTCGATCCGATTATCATATCGAGCGTATGTGACCGAAATTATTTCATCAGGGCTTTTGAGCAGCTTGTGTGCGAATTCGACGGTCTCGTCGAGCGATGTTACTTCAGCTTTGTCACCGAATACGGCAAAGTCCTTCGCAATTTCGAGGAGCTTGAAAAAAATGCCGGTCTCAAGATTGAAAACGTAAGCAAAGATTTTAAGATTGAACTGGCAAACGATTTGGCCGATATGGCGGCCGGACATGGTATTGAAATGTATTCATGCTGCGGCGATTATTTAATAAATGAAAAAATAAAAAAGGGTCATTGTATCGATGGCGAAGTGATTGAGAGTCTGTTTTTTCCGGATGGATTCAGGTATAAGCTGAAACCTACAAGGGCCGAATGCGGCTGCACAGAAAGCTCCGATATCGGCACCTATGATACCTGCCCTCACGGCTGTATTTATTGCTATGCGAATACAAATAAACAAAGAGCCAAACAAGTGTATGACAAACATGATAAAGATTCCGCCTTTTTGGGTTACAGCAAATCCCAGTCCGACAGATGGCTAAAGGAGATTCAAAAAAAACCTGACATTAAGAGTCAGAACGTTCAATTGTGATCTATGTTTTTAATAAATTGTTGTAGTTTCAATTGGCTAATCTGAGGACGAATTGTTCCATCTCTATTTGTGCCTTTGCCCGGCCGGTTTTTATGGCATAGTCGGTTTGGGCCAGGAATTGAAGGTATTTGCCGATTTGCTTTAAGGTGATTTGACGAAGCTGGCTAAAAAATTTGTCCTTATTGCCCCATATTCGCAATCTTTTTATTATCTCACCGGGCGGCACGCCTTTTTCAAGCAGAACTTTAGCGTTAAACATCCTGCGGAAATGGAATGCGAATGCACCGACGACCGTGTACTCTGAGTTTCTGTCCTCGGCGAACATTCCTCTGAGTCTTTCCACTGCATTTGTAGTTCGGCCGGCTGTTATAGCATCAATCACGGTGAACGCATTGAAGAGGCGATTATGGCCGATAAGCGATTCTATATGCTTTTGGGTGATAGCCTTCTCGGAATCGGCGAAAAGAGCCAGCTTGTCGATTTCAGTGTATAGTCGCGGCAATTCATCGCCGGTTAGTTCGACTATCAGTTCTGCTGCGTCCCTGGTGAGTTTTTTACCGTGGGCTTCGCTTGCATATTCGGTCAGGCGTTGCGGAAGTTGCCAGCGTTTAGGCTGCGTGACGTTAATCAGTTTGCCGATCTTTGTGAGTTTTTTCGCCAGCTTGGTATTGGCTTTCCAACTGTTCACGGTCAGGACAAGCCGACCTGTGGAACAAGGAGTGTCGAAATACTTTTCGAGCACTTGCCTGTTTTCGGAGATGAAATTGTCCGCCTCTTTTATAACGACGACACGCTTGTCAGTAAGAAACGGTGCGGTTCGCAACTCATCCAGCACCTCGCAGGCCTGGACCGAAGCCGGGTCGGCAGAAAAAAGGCCGGTAGTTCTTTGTGACAGCTCCATCAACCCATCGAGCAGCTCCTGGCACTGGGCACTGACGAGTGATTTTTCCTTGCCGGCGATTACATAAACTAAGCTGTCCATTTTTATTTAGGGTATGGGGATTAGGGATTAATGGATTTTGGATTTCAAAGTGTCTATTCCCTGTTCCCTATCACCTTTTTTTTCTGCCTTTTTTGCTTGTTTTTGATTTCGACTGCGATTTAGTTTTTGCTTTAGAGCTCTGCTTTTTTTTAGCCTTCGGTTTGGAGGATTGCTTGGGCTGTTTGTCCGCTGCAGGCTGCCTCACGGCGGTGTCCTGTTTGGGATTATTGTTGGCTTTGGATTTCGAATTATCCGCCTCTTCGGAGACGATTTTTTCAGCGGCCACGAGCTTGTCGTCAGGCTTGAGCTTAATCAAGCGAACGCCCTGTGTATTTCTGCCGATCGAGCGAATCTGGTCGAGTCCGGTGCGAATAATCATCCCGTTGGCGGTAATCATCATTAAATCATCCGTATTCTGTACCGCCTTGAGTGCTACGACTTTTCCATTTCTATCGGATGTTTTTATGTTTTTCAGGCCGACTCCACCCCGGGATTGTGAGCGATAATTCTCAAGCCCTGTTCGCTTGCCGTATCCATTTTCGCAGACGGTAAACAGTGCGGCTTTTTCCTCGACAATTACCATGCCGACAACGATGTCACCGGACCGCAGATTAATTCCTCTGACACCTCGTGAGGCGCGTCCCATGGAGCGGGCCTGGCTTTCGTCGAAACGTATCGTCATACCATCGCGCGTGCCGAGGATAATATGGTTGGAGCCTGTTGTCATCGCGACTCCAATCAATTCGTCATTTGGATCGAGATTGATCGCAATAACGCCGGTTGCTCTGGGATTGCCGTAGGCGGACAGTTTTGTCTTTTTGACTATGCCGTTTTTTGTGGCCATAACCAATTGCCGACGCTGCCCTTCATCGTCGCCTTCGTCCTCGAAACTACTGACGTTGATAATAGATGCTACTTGTTGGTTTCCCAGCTTTAGCAAATTAACAATGTTTCTGCCTTTGCTCTGCCTGGACATGCTTGGGATGCCATAGACCTTGAGCCAGTAACACTTGCCGCGATTGGTGAAGATAAGCAGATAATCGTGGGTGGAAGCGATAAAAAGATGCTTTATAAAATCGCCTTCTTTAGTATCCGAGCCGATGATTCCTCTGCCGCCTCTGGCCTGCCGGCGGTAGGTGTCTATCGGCATTCTCTTGACGTATCCGCTGTGGCTGACTGTCACGATGACTTCCTCTTCGGCGATTAAATCTTCGATGTCGAACTCCTCGGCCTGGGCGGCGATTTTTGTCCTCCTGGCGTCGCCGTATTTTTCTTTTATTTCGTAGATGTCTTCGCGAATGATATCCAGCAGGATTTTCTCATCGGCCAACACCGCCAGATAGCCCTCTATTTGCTCGGTCAGGTCTGCATACTCCTGTGCGAGCTTTTCCATTTCCAGGCCTGTGAGCCGTTGTAACTGCATGGTCAGGATTGCATCCGCCTGAGGGCCAGTGAGGTAATGCTTGCCTTTGCTTTTTTCCTTGATGAAAGCCTTGGGCAGAATTTTCTTCAACGTCGCCAGTTCGGCCAATTGCAAAGGCTTTTTCATCAGGTTCAGCTTGGCGGTGGGGGTATCAGGTGACTTCTTGATCAGTTCTATAATTTCATCAATGTCGCTGACCGCCAGGATAAGGCCTTCGAGAATATGAGCCCGGTTTCTGCATCTTTTGAGTAGGAAGCGACTTCGCCTGCGGATTACATCTTTGCGATGGTCAATGAAACAATCGAGCATTTCCCTGATATTGAGGGTTTCAGGTTTATTGTTCACCAGCGCAATGTTGGCAATGGCAAAAGTACTTTGAAGTGGGGTGTAACGGTAGAGTTTGTTCAGCGCGATTTCGGCTTCGGAATCCCTTTTCAAATCGACAACAATCCGCAGCCCGCGACGGTCGGATTCGTCTCTGACATCGGCAACTTCCGGAAGCGTATTGTTCTGGACGCATTCGGCGATCTTAGAGACTATCGTAGTCTTGACAACCATGTAGGGGATTTCGGTTACGACTATTCTTTCCCTGCCCCTTTTTGAAGTTTCTATATCTACTTTTCCCCGGACCGTCAAATGACCGCGGCCGGTAGTATAAGCGTCCATAATGCCTTTTTTGCCGCAGATGATGCCCCCTGTCGGGAAATCCGGGCCGGGCAGACGCTTGGTAATATCCTTGAAGCCACAGTTCGGGTCGTCAATTACTAAAAGCAGGGCATCGCAGACCTCGACAATATTATGAGGTGCGATGTTGGTGGCCATTCCGACAGCAATGCCGGTTGAGCCGTTAACAAGCAGATTTGGAAACTTCGACGGCAGCACTGTCGGTTCCATGCGGGTCTCATCATAGTTCGGCACAAAATCGACAGTGTCGTGCTTGATATCTTCGAGTATTTCCATCGCTGCTGAAGCCATTCTTGCTTCGGTATATCTCATGGCTGCCGGTGGATCCGAATCTATGCTCCCGAAATTGCCCTGCGGATCGACCAGCTTGTAGCGCATATTCCATTTCTGGCCTAATCGCACCAGGGTACCGTAAGTGGCCTGGTCTCCATGTGGATGATAGTTACCTCCCGTGTCACCGACGATTTTCGCACATTTGCGGTGTTTACTTCGTGGGCCGAGGTTTAAATCGTTCATTGCGACAAGAATTCGCCTTTGAGAAGGCTTTAGGCCGTCGCGAACGTCCGGCAGGGCACGCGAGACAATCACGCTCATTGCGTAGTTCAAATATGAGTTCTTTAGCTCATCAAGGATACGCATATCCTCGAATTGCTCCTGTGGTTTCTTGGTTTCTTTCATAAGCTTTATCTTACCTTAATGCTGAATATTCTATGCGGATAGGTTAACTGTAACCGGCCGGAAAGTCAAGAAATACTCAACAAGCAAAAAGAATATTCGGACAACATTTTAACATTTAATCATCATATGAATTAACTGAAAAAAAGGTGTTTTGTTTATATGTTCTGAAGCGGTAATAAAGCCGGCTTCCCGGCAGCTTTGGTGCCGGGCAAAGAAATATTTTATTTCAATGATTAAGAATAACGGTTTTTAATTCACCAGCCCTTTCTTTTTTAGGTGAATTGTAATACTTCCTATGGTTGTTCTCTTTCCTGCAACCACCGGGGCAGTTGGGTAGGAGTGACATTTTTCCATAGGCCTTTTTTACCGCTTCGGGCACGGGATTCAAATTGTTTGTACTTGTTGTAAAAACTATGGCCGAATCGCAGGTCGGCGTATGCGAAGCCTTCACTTAGAAGCACTTCGTTCAAGAATTTTCCATCAGGTAATTTAACATAAGCCAATAATCTGCCATATTTACCTCTGGTATCGTTTGCTTCGTCCAGATATATTTCAACCTGCTTTCCGAGGGCCATTCTTTTAGCAAATTCAGTGGCCTCCGGACTAAAATACATCTCACCGGATGCCGCAATTTTCTCCGGGGCATCGATTCCCAGCAGTCTTATCCTCGTATATTCACTTTGGCCGTCTGGAATATCGATATCTAAAGTATCGCCATCAATTACATGGATAACAATAAAAGTCTTAGCGTGGTATTTTTCCAGATCATACGTTTCGGCCTGTTCTTCGAATATGGGCCGAGACTGCCACTTGTGTTTGATTAAAGTGTTGTCCAGCAAAATCAATAGTGCTAACAGCAGCAGGCATAGCAAAAGGATTATATTCCGCTTTCCTCTGCTCATCGCGCAGGCGCTGCTGGTCTGTTTGGGTGACATTTTTAATTAAAAAAGCATCAAACGGTTTACGAGCTTCGATTTTTAGCAGGCTTATCCAGTTCAAAAGCATTACAGACGGCATCGAGTGCTTTTTCCGCCTGGTCTTCATCCACGGCACAACTTATGCGAATTTCACTGGTAGTAATGGAATCAATATTCACCTTGGCTTCGGCCAGGGCACCAAACATTTTCTCCGCTACACCGTAATGCGTTCGCATGCCTACTCCAACGACTGAAACCTCGGCGATATCTTCGCGAATAAAGGTTTCGTTGAAGTTGACCTCGTCTTTGATTTCCGCGACTGCTGTTCTGGCGGCGTCCAAGTCCGAAATAGCAATCATAAATGACAGGTTCGCTTTTTCGGGGCTGATTTCTGTTTGTATGATATCGTTGACAATGACTTTGCGTTTTGCCAGATGTGCGAAGATTTTTGCTGCATTGCCCGGCACGTTATCAACGCCCACCAGGCCTATCTTGGCCATATCTTTTTGTATTGTCGCGCCTGAAACTACTACGCCTTCCATTTGTGGCACCTCATGAGTAATTATTGTCCCCTGTGTTTGGTTACTACTGCTTCTTACAT
>CAZMWN010000055.1:0-14739 GCA_964569935.1 uncultured Pirellulales bacterium | reverse complement strand
GATTTGATTTATCTGTGCTTTCCCAATAATCCGACAGGTGCGGTGGCGACAAAAAAGCAGCTTGCCGAATGGGTGGATTACGCCAAAAAAAATAAGGTGATAATCCTCTTCGATGCAGCTTATGAAGAGTTTATCACCGAGCCGGATATTCCGCATTCGATATACGAGGTCGATGGTGCGAAAGAAGTCGCGATAGAATTTCGGAGCTTTTCCAAAATGGCGGGATTTACCGGCGTCCGATGCGCGTTTACTGTTGTACCGAAGCAGTTAAAGGCATATACAAAAGACGGCAGGGCGGTCGAGGTCGGCCCGATTTGGAAGAGGCGGCAATGCACGAAGTTTAACGGCGTCTCGTATATCACACAGGCCGGTGCAGCAGCGGTTTATACCAAACAGGGCAAAAAACAGATTAAAGAGACCATCGATATTTATATGGGCAACGCAAATCTAATCCGCGAAACACTCAGCGGTATCGGATACACTGTGTACGGCGGCGTCAACGCACCGTATATCTGGCTCAAAACTCCGACAGGCACGGACTCATGGGAATTCTTCGACAAATTGCTAAATGAAGCCCATATTGTCACGACTCCCGGAGCCGGATTTGGCTCCGCAGGTGAAGGATATGTAAGATTAACTGCTTTTGGTCAGCCGGAAAATGTTAAAGAGGCACTTGAACGTATCAAGGCAATTTCTTAATGGCGGAAAAAACGGCATATATCGGCTTAGGCAGCAATTTAGGCGACAGGAAGGAAAATATCGACAAGGCTGTCCAAATGCTCGCCGAAAACGAGCAGATCGAATCTGTCAGTGTAAGCGAGCTTATCGAGACGGCTCCATTGGGCGGAGCCGACCAGCCTGATTACATCAACGCAGTCGCTGAATTACGAACAACTTTTAGCCCTGAAGCTCTCCTTCAAGCTTTGACTAAGATTGAAAATCACCTCGGCAGGGAACGAAAGGAAAAGTGGTCGCCCAGAACAATCGATCTGGACCTTTTGCTGTTCGAGGATCAAATCATCGAAACGGCTGAATTAACGGTGCCGCATCCGCAAATGCATCTGCGGTCGTTTGTGCTGGCGGGCCTTTGCCGATTAAATCCGAAGCTGCTTCATCCGGTGATGAAAGTATCGGTCGGTGAACTGGCGGCCCGATTGAACGGCTGCAACTTTATTTACGAGCCTGATAAACCGCAGCTTATAAGTATCGCCGGTAACATAGGCATAGGAAAAACTACGTTGGCAAAAAAATTAGCCGGGTATTTTGAATGCCCGGTGCTGTTTGAGCCTTACGATACGAATCCCTTTATGCCGGAAGTTTACGCCGGTAAAAATGAGCTGGCTCTGGACTCGCAGCTTTTTTTCCTGACCAGCAGAGTAGAGCAGTTGGACAGTAATAATCTGGCACCCGGTAAAGCCTGCGTCAGCGATTACGTATTCGGTAAGGAGCTTATTTATGCCAGAGCATTGCTTAATTCACGGCAGCTTGAGTTGTATGAAGAAATTTACCGGCCATTTGCGGCAAAAGTCACCACGCCCGCGCTTGTGATATATATGCAGGATTCTGCACAGAATTGCCTGGAGCGAATCCACAATCGGAATCGCCCCTATGAGCAGCAGATAAAACTGGATTTTCTAAAACAGCTTGATATCGATTACGAGCAGCTTTTTCTTAACTGGAAATATTCACCGGTGATTCGTATATCGACGTCGCGGTTGGATTACTTGGATGATACCAACATCGAGAATCTGGTCAATCAAATAAAATGTTATGTCACTAACCAGTTGGTCATTGCGAGCGAAGCGAAGCAATCTAATACATGTTAGATAAGATTTCCACTGTCTCTCAGGGATAGTGCAATGACAATAAAGATATTTAGCATGGAAGTCATAAAAACAATAGATTCGGTCAGAAGCATGGTGAAAGCCGCTCGCGTCAAGGGCAAAAAAATCGGCCTTGTCCCGACAATGGGCGCCCTTCATACCGGCCACGTCTCACTAATCGAAGCGGCGGTAAAAAAATGCGAGTTTGTCGTGGTGAGCATCTTTGTCAATCCGACGCAGTTCAGACCCGGCGAAGATTTCGAAAAATATCCGCGGCCTCTGGAAGCTGACCTGGATATTTGCAAAAAGGCGGGCGTCCATGTCGTTTTCGTCCCGACGTCGGAGCAAATGTATCCGGGCACAAATCTTACCTGGATCAATGTCGAAAAATTAACCGAGCCTCTATGCGGCCGGGCCAGGCCGGGACATTTTCGCGGCGTGACTACAATATGCGCCAAACTTTTTAATATCATCGCCCCCGATATTGCATTTTTCGGCCAGAAGGATGCTCAGCAGGCAACTATTATCAGACGGATGGTCGCGGATTTGAATATGCCTCTGGAAATCATCGTCTGCCCAACTGTTCGCGAGCCGGACGGCCTGGCGGTCAGCAGCAGGAACCGATATCTCAACAAGCAACAGAGACAAGACGCTACCCATATTTACAAATCGCTTATGAAATGTCAGGAGATAGTCAAAGCAGGTAAAATCGATACCTATGAAATTATCACAGAAATGCGAAAAGTACTACAGCAGAAATCGTCGATTGAAATTGAATATATTAGTATAGTCAATGCAGAAACACTTGAGGTTATCGACATGATTGTCGGAAAAGTGCTCGTCGCTGTCGCCGTTAAGCTTGGCCCGGCGCGACTAATTGATAATATTCTGATAGACACATATAAATAATATTGTATAATGTTGATTTCGTAACTGGCAGACTGTCATTTGAACAAAATGTAAATCTCAATTTGTAAACCATGTTTTTAAAGTTGATGAAAAGTAAGTTGCATCGTGCAACGGTTACCGAAACAAAGTTGCACTACCCGGGCAGTATCGCTATAGATTCCGTGCTGATGGAAGCGGCGGGAATTTTGCCTTACGAGTCTGTTTTAGTCGCCGACCTGAATAACGGCAACAGACTGGAGACTTATGTTGTTCCCGAGGAAGCCGATTCCGGCCGGATTATCATACTTGGAGCTGCTGCCCAACTGATTAAGCCGAAAGACCTTGTCATAATTATTGGCTTCGGCTTTTTCACTCCCGAGGAGGCCAAAGAATTTAAACCAAAAATCGTTGTGCTTAATGAAAATAACAAAGTAAAAAAGTAGACGTCGTTTACTCCGCTTTTTTGCGGGATTTCTTTGGCAATGGCTAACTGACAAGATGCATCCAAAACTTTTCGAGATACCTATTATTCACTGGCCTGTTGGCACTTACGGGCCGATGCTTGTTATCGGCTTTCTTGCAGCTATCTCCCTGATAAGGCACCTCAGCAAAAACATAACAACCTATCCTCAACATATAACCAACGCCGCTCTTTACTCCCTTATAGGTGGAGTAGTGGGAGCGCGTGCGTTTTACGTCATTCACTACTTCGAGAAGTATCAGAACAATTTAATCGATATCTTACGCATCTGGCACGGCGGTCTTGAACTGCTGGGCGGTGTGATTGTTGCCGTAACTGTCATACTTATATATATGCTGTATCATAAACTGCCCATTCGTCACTATCTCGATATTCTGGCTATCGGCCTGATGCTGGCGCTTGCCTTTGGTAGAATCGGCTGTTTTCTAAATGGCTGCTGTTTCGGAAAACCAACTGATTTACCCTGGGCGGTCAGTTTCCCTTATGACTCGTTCGCATACTATAGCCAGATTAATCCGAATTTAGAAAGGAACCGTCCCGAACCACAATTGAAGTTGCCCGCTGATTACTTCTATTACACAGACTTAAGCGGCAGGAAGTACACAAAACATTATGAAGAATTAACCGATATCCAGCAATATGAAGTCACCAAAGGCAAATATCGATGCCTGCCCGTCCACCCGACACAATTATATTCATCCGGCTATGCCGCTGTCCTTTGCCTGATACTCTACCTTTTTTGGCGAAGGTCTCAAAAGTCTCGCAACAAGCTCTTTACTAAACCCGGCAGCACGTTCAGTCTGATGTTCATACTCTATGGCATCATGCGATTCTTTATTGAATTTCTGCGCGATGATAATCCTTTTGAGTATGCCTGGTGGGCAATATACAAAGGTGGGACCGTTTCCCAGAATATCAGTATCTATATGGTCATCCTCGGCGTGGCTTTGATGCTGATATTTCATGAATTCAAGCTAAATAATTCGAAGTCCTGAGCCTTTTACCTTGAACATTTCACCGAATTTACAATATCATACCGGCGTTAGCCGCTGGACTATCGTAACGTAAAATATTAATTCCGCATTTGACGTGGATTTTTTAGTAGCCACGGACGAAAATTAAAATGCATCCTGAGCTTTTTAATATTCCTTTCATCCATTATACAGTACACAGCTTTGGACCGATGACGGTCATTGGTTTTATCCTTGCTTTTTTCCTCTTAAAGCGGCTCAGCCGTAATATAACATCCGACCATCAAGCGATTAACAGTATTGTCCTGTATTGCCTAATATCAGGCGTAATCGGAGCTCGTGTATTTTATGTGGTCCATCATCTCGACCAGTTCATTGAACACTGGCCCTCAATCTTTGCGACCTGGCAGGGTGGTCTGGAATTTTACGGCGGTGTGATTTTCGCCATCCCCGTCATTGCCCTTTATTTACTGTACCATAAGCTGCCAATTCGACGGTATCTTGACATTCTGGCTATCGCTCTGATGATGGGACTTGTATTCGGCAGAATAGGCTGCTTTTTAAATGGCTGCTGCTTCGGAAAGCCGACTGAAGCGCCCTGGGCAGTCCGTTTCCCGTATAATTCGTTTGCCTATTTCAGCCAGGTAAATCCCAATTTAGACAGGAACCGTCCCGAACCGCAGATGCAACTACCGGCTGATTATTTTATCTACATCAGCGAAACAGGCACAGGGTATCTCAAGGCGTTTAAAGAATTAAACTCGGAACAACAATTCGAAGTCACAAAAGACAGATATCGATGCCTGCCCATTCACCCAACCCAATTATATTCATCTGCAAATGCCGCTTTTTTATGCCTTATTCTTTACCTTTTTTGGCGACGATCCTTAAAAACCACCGATACAAAAAAACGTTTCATCCAACCAGGCTTTATATCTGCCCTGGCATTCATACTTTACGGCATCATGCGATTCTTTATCGAATATCTCCGTGATGACAATCCGTTTGAGTATGCCTGGTGGGCAATTTACAAGGGCGGGACTGTTTCACAGAATATCGGTATCTATATGGTCATTATCGGCGTGGTTTTAATGGTGCTATTTCATACAATAAAGCCAAAAGAACACAAGTTCTGAGCCTTTTGCCTTTTTCAGTTGAACATTTCACCCAAATTGACGATACTATTAGAGAAATACAATTTATTATTTTTACGGCAATTAAAGATTGATATTATGGGACTATACGATAGAGACTACACTCAGTCTGATTTTCGATCTCAGTACCGCAATATGCCGCAGATGCGAATGAGTTTTCCGAAACTCACCCCCGTAGTTAAATGGCTGCTGATTGTAAATATTTCCATCCATGTAGTTGCCGTTCTCACTTCTCTCGGTCCTTACATTTATGATTGGTTCCAGCTCGATACCACTTCGATAGGCCGGGCCTTTCAAATATGGCGGCTGATTAGTTATCAGTTCCTTCATCATCCAGTACGAATATTTCACATAATATTAAATATGCTTGGCCTGTACTTCTTAGGCCCGACACTCGAACGTCATTGGCACAGTAAAAGGTTCCTGATATTTTATCTCGGCTGTGGCGTCGCCGGAGGTTTGTTCTATATGCTGCTCGTAGCTATCGGATTTCTACCTCCCGGAGAAATGATGGGCGCATCGGGTGCGATACTCGGCATGTTGGCCGCATGTGCGATCCTTTTCCCGCAGTTTGTTGTGATCCTTTTCATTTTCCCTGTCCCAATAAGATTAGCAGCCGTTATTCTTACTATTGCTTACTTCTTTTTTGTCGTAACCGGAAGTGAAAACGCCGGTGGGCACGCATGCCATCTTGCGGGTATGGCCGCCGGTGCCGCTTATGTTCTTTACGGCCCTTGGCGAAAAAAACACAAAGTTAAAATGACTGCCGGCCATCGATGGCAAAAGAAAATAGCGCAGCAGCGAAATCTGCAAATCGAACTCGACCGGATTTTGGACAAGGTCCACAAATCCGGCATCCACAGTTTGACCTCACAGGAAAAAAAGATACTCAAACAGGCCACCAGGGCCGAGCAGATGCGAAACAGATTCTAAACTGTTCCTGGATCCTGGATTCTCGATACTCAAATTACCATCCACTTCGCTCACAATCCCCATTTAGTGGCTGCCAACCGTCAATAGAAAACATGGCGACATAAATCATACCGAAGTCTTCGGGCATACCATAGGCCCAAACTGGACGTAAAGTCCGAGAACTAAGGCTGCAGAATCTCGTGGGCAAGAATAGTTTTTGGGATTACTGTATAATACAAATTATCTGCAATTAGGATTTTAATTTCCTACCGAATTGCTTATAATACTATTGCTTCTCCATTTTGTAGAACTATATTAAGAGCTTTGAATGGCGAAAGCAGAATTGAAACAATTAACCGATGCTCAACTTCTTACCCGGTACGCAGCCGGAGAGGAGGCTGCATTTCGTCTAATCGTTAATCGCTATAAAGATGGTCTGTATTCATTCCTAAGGCAGTTTCTGAACCGGCAGGACCTTGTCGAGGATGTCTTTCAAGAGACTTTTTTACAGCTCTTTAACAGCAGGGACAGCTTTGATCAGAGCCGACCTTTACGCCCCTGGCTGTTCACCATAGCCGCCAATAAGGCAAAAGATGCCCTCCGCAAATGGCAGCGCACCGCCGCTATTCCAATCGGTTCTATCGCAGATTCGCAGGATTTATCCTTTGATGAAATGCTAAATACCCTAACTTCGGACAGCACCATGCCTTTTGAGGAGCTGGAGAAAAACGAAACAGCATTGCGTGTTGGACGAGTTATAATGAATATGCCGGAAAATCTTCGGGAAATCCTGATTTTAGCGTATTTTAACAAATTTTCTTACAAACAAATGGCCGAGATTCTAAGTATACCTATTGGTACGGTGAAAAGCAGATTGCATACGGCTGTTGGTCGTTTTGCTAAAGAATGGAAAGCATCTAACGGGAGCAAGAAATCTAAATGAGTCCGCTTAACAACGATCAGAAACATTTGATATTTGATTATTGTATAGGTTTGACCTCAAAGGAACATACTGCTGAAGCCAAGGCGTTAATATCATCCAATCAAGAAGCAGCAGATATCCACTCCAGGCTCAAAGCCACTTTGTTACCGCTTGAGAACGTCGAATCCCAGGCTTGTCCGAATGATTTGGTTGAACGCACAATTTCTATTGTCAACGAATATGCAGATTCAAGTCAACATCAACTACAGCAACTGCTTGAAGCTGAGCAAACGAAAAAAGTTCCAATCAAGATTGGTTTTTGGCGTAATTTAACCGAGATGGCGGCTATAGCGGCTTCAATTATGCTTATTGTCGGAGTTTTAGTGCCTACGATGGGTTTCGCACGTCAAAAATATTGGCAGAAAAAGTGCGGAATGCAATTGAGCAGTTTTTTTCAGGGTTTAAGCAATTATGTTTCCGACCATGATGGTCGTCAGCCTTCTGTTGCAACAGCAGCAGGTGCACCATGGTGGAAAATCGGCTATCAGGGTCAGGAGAATCAATCCAACACCCGCCGGATTTATTTGTTAGTTCTAAATAATTACGTCAGTCCCAGCAACTTTATTTGCCCCAGTAATAAAACCAGCAGAAATCTGCAAATAGAATCCTCAAAGGTACAAACTTATAAAGATTTTCCAGATCGTTATCATGTCACTTATAGTTTTCAAATAAGCTGTAGCCAAACACAAAGCGGTAAGTTGCGGTGTCGAAAACCGATTATGGCGGATTGGAATCCGCTCTTTGAAGAACTTCCAAATTATGATAGTCAGTTTAGAGTACGTTTGGACAAAAGGCTATTGACTATCAATAGCAGCAATCATAATGGTCGCGGGCAGAACGTTTTATTTGGCGATGGCAGGGTGGAGTTTCCCAAAACACGCCACATTGGCATTGCACAGGATGATATATTCACCTTACAGGATACCGATACATATCAGGGAGTTGAAGTACCTTCCTGCGAGACAGACTTCTTCCTTGCTCCGTAAACCGATTCAAATTTCTTTTCAAGTTCGTAAAAACTCATCCGGAACTGTTCTGCGGTTTTATTCCAATAGGCCGTAGTCTTTCAACGTTTGCCTAAGGACAGCTTTTTTGCTCTCTTCCAAAGGTGTCATCGGTAGTCGTAATTCTTCCGGTGCCATATTTAACATCGCCATTGCCGCTTTGATAGGTATCGGATTTGTTGCCAGGGTCAGCATATTTTTACACAGAGCGAATAACTTATTGTGCCATTGCCGGGCGGAGGCTAAATCACCTTCAAGGATAAGATCGGTCATTGCTTTGACATCGGCGGGGACAATATTCGCCGCTACGCTGATAACACCTTTGCCTCCAACTGAAGCTAACGGCAGCGTTAGCGAGTCATCGCCCGATATGATGGTTATATCGCACCGAATTGCAATTTCGCTGGCCTGGTCGAGGCTACCGGTCGCCTCTTTAATTGCGACAATATTTTCAACTTCGGCCAGACGTGCAATAGTTTCCGGCGTCATACCCGCTCCACATCTGCCGGGTATGTTATACAAAACCATAGGCAGGTCAACTTCTTCAGCTATTGCTTTGAAATGCTGATAAAAACCTTCCTGAGTTGGTTTATTGTAGTAGGGCGTAACCTGCAAAGTGGCATCGGCTCCCACTTTTTTAGCGTATGCAGTTAGTTCTATTGCCTCGGCTGTGCTATTTGAGCCGGCCCCGGCAATTACAGGAACTTGTCCGTCAACAACTTCTACAATCCTGTTGATTACCTGTTTATGTTCCTCGTGGCTTAATGTAGGTGATTCACCTGTTGTTCCTACCGGTGCAATTGCATCTATGCCGCCCTCCAATTGGAAGTCAATCAACTCATCGAGTGTTTGATAATCGATTTCGCCATCCTGGAAAGGCGTTACCAATGCTACCATTGCCCCTGTAAACATCTTTGTTCTCCTAATTCGAAACTGCCGATACCTGACTTGCAGTTGGTATTCAATGAAATATTAACTATGAGCTGAACCTGTTAATCAACTCTATCATTTCGGCGGTTGCCTGCCTTATACCGACAAAAACAGATCGTGCTATAATACTGTGCCCGATATTGAATTCGCAAAAACCTTTGATACTCGTCACACCGGCTATATTGCGATATGTCAGTCCATGGCCTGCGTGAACCACTAATTTGTTTTCCAAAGCAAAGTCTCTGCCAAATACCAGTTCGTTTAGGCTTTTTTTGACAGACCTTTGTGCTTTGGCATTTGCATACTTTCCGGTATGCAGTTCAACAGCATCGCAGCCGGTCTGGGCTGAGGCTTTTATCTGCTCTTTATCCGGCCGGATAAAAGTGCTTACCAATATACCTTTTTTATGCATCCGTTTAACAACCTCGGCAAGGCGTTTTTTGTTTTTAGCACAACCCAGACCGCCTTCTGTTGTTAGTTCTTCCCTTTTTTCCGGGACCAGCGTTATCTGGTCGGGCTTAATCGTTTCGGCGATTTTAACGATTGACTCTGCCATGCACATTTCCAGGTTCAATTTACAGCCGACAGTTTCTTTGAGCAAACGAACATCCCGGTCGCAGATATGACGTCTGTCCTGCCGCAGGTGAACCGTGATACCGTTAGCTCCGGCTAATTCACATTCGGCCGCAGCCCAGACGGGGTCCGGCTCATCTGTAAGCCTTGCCTGCCTTACGGTTGCAACATGGTCAATATTTACATTAAGTAAAGCCATTTATTTCTCCGATAAAACTGCTGAATTATAACAATGTGATACATTAAGACAAGCAAATTAAGCAGGTGAAATCTTCCCAAATTTTCTTTTTATTGCTGTGAAGACAGAATGCAATAAAATATTGGGCCTTTGTTCTTTCTGTTAATAGATTCTTAGAAATTTCTCATTGAGTATATATTCGCATATCCTTTTAATACTTGTATAAGCAGCCAAATACAAATCAGAACATATATCAATCTTGGAAACCACCTGGCAGATTCGGTCAATAGAAGCTCGGCTTTATCACCGGAAATTTGTGCTATTTTATCTACCGTTTTTTCGAGCTCACCCGTCTCCTCGCCAATCCGCCAGAGATTGAGATACTCCGAAGGTAAACGATCGGAAAAACCATCAGAGGCAATATTGCCCTCTGTTGCACTTATTGCCCCGCCTTCGAATAACCTTGAGACAATTAAGTTTCCCGCCAGCTTAGTTGCCTGCGTGAGAGATTGTGCGATAGGCACACCGGCCTTATAGAGCATATTAAAAGCCCGGCAATACCTGCATATCGAGAGTTGCCAAACGGCCTGACCTAAAACCGGAATCCGCAATATCATAGCATCCAGGTATTCGTTTAAAGTGCTGTTCCGTCGCATCAGTTTATAAACAACTAAGATTATAAAGAAAGACATGTAAAAAAAGGCTAAGATTTTCAATACAATTATGAAGTATCCACCAATAGTCGTTTGCCCCAAAACCATGCCGGGCAGCGGTATAATAAAGACACTAAAATGAAGAACAAGCAACGGAATTATTAATCCCGATTTAATAATCCCGTGTAACCGATTACGAAATTCGTACCAGTTACAAAGCAGTTTGAAACACTCCGGTAATTTGCCCGAGAGCTCCGCAGTCTCTACCAACGTTACGTCCAATACGGCAAACACATCTTGGTGCTTGGCCATCGATTCGGACAAGCCGTTGCCTTGTGATACAGATTTCCTGACATCGGAAAAAACTTTTTGCGGATTCCCGCGCAATCCCGCCGTCACTGTATCAAGTGCCCTCAGTATGGGCAATCCGGCTTCGAGCAATACTGCGAGGTCGTGATAAAATGCCGCACGTTTACTGGTTTTACTCATACAATCTTCTTTGTTGTATCATGATAAGTAAAAACATATTACTTCAAACAATGTGGCATTTTACACTAAAAAATATTCTGTTGCCATATTCTATTTGGTGATTTACCATATCTATCTGTGGAATTGATGTACTTTGGACAAAGAAAAAATTCATAATGTAAGTCTCAATAGGAAACAACCAACCTATGAAACTAAGTTGGGCTACACAAATTACAATTGTTCGAATACTGCTGGTAGTCCCGTTTGTCAGCTTTATGCTGAAGATCAACGATGCTTTTCTTAGTGACGTCGCACAAAATGCCATGCGACATGCTTCAATTATCATTTTTTTGGTTATGGCGGTCAGCGACGGTATCGATGGTTATATGGCGCGCAGGAGCAATCAGATTACCAAACTCGGCGCGTTTCTTGATCCGGTCGCCGATAAATTACTTATTACCTGTGCATGCCTGCTTTTAGCTTCACAAAAGGGACATGTTAACGGTTTTCTGCTGCCGCCAACGGTTGTGGTGTTAATAATCGGCAAAGATCTATTATTGGTGATCGGCTTTGTAATTGTCTATTTTATTACTTCGCAGTTCCTTATTGCTCCAGCTTTCATCGGCAAGCTTGCCACTGCATTTCAGTTATCAATGGTGGCGGGTATCCTGATTGCTCCTGAGGTTTCAGCAGTATTGCCTGGGTGGATTTGGTTCCTGCGGTTTCTATGGTGGTCGGCTGCAGGGACTGCTATTTTAGCAATCCTTATTTACATTCACAAAGGAATTCGATATATTGAAGATTTCGAACAGGCAAGTGTATCCTCTCAAGCGTAAGACAAAACAGGAGATATGTTTGAGTTCCCGCTCAGCGGAACCTCTTCAAGTAATATAAAAATGGCAGTAAAATTCAGTGAAATACCAGAGATTTTGGAAGAACTTCGTCACGGCAGGATGATTGTGCTTGTAGATGCAGAGGACCGTGAAAACGAAGGAGACCTGGTGTGCGCCGCCGAGAAAGTTACACCTCAGATTATAAATTTTATGGCCAGGTTCGGCAGGGGGCTTATCTGCATGCCTTTGACGCGAGAAAAGTGTAATTCGCTCGGTCTATATCCACAAGCGGTTGATAATACAGCCCCCTTTGGAACAGCTTTTACGGTTAGTGTTGACGCCGCTAATGGGATAGGCACAGGCATCAGTGCGGCTGACAGGGCACACACCGTCCTTACAGCTATTGCCGATGAAGCCAAACCTAACGACCTTGCTCGTCCGGGTCATATCTTTCCTTTGCAGGCCAGCGAGGGGGGGGTTCTTGTTAGAGCAGGGCAGACAGAAGGTGCTGTGGACTTAATGCGTTTGGCATCCATGAAACCTGCGGGTGTCATCTGTGAAATTATGAACGAAGACGGCTCAATGTCGCGGGTGCCGGAGTTGTTAAAATTCTGTGAAAAGCACAATCTCAAAATCACTTCAATCGCCAAACTCATCGAATACCGCTTGCAGCGTGACAGTCAGATCAAAAGACTCGAGTGCGTCAATTTGCCAACCGACTACGGGGAGTTTAAGCTGATTGGTTACGAGAGCATTACTTCTTCTGAGCCGCATCTGGCATTGTGCAAAGGAAGCGTTGGTCAGCTTAACAAAGAAGGTAAACCAATCGAGCATGATGAGCCGGTGTTAGTACGTGTACATTCGGAATGTATGACCGGCGATTTGTTCCATTCGCAACGCTGTGAATGTGGTTATCAGTTAATTACCGCAATGAAAATGATTGAAAAAGCCGGACAAGGAGCATTGATTTATCTGCGTCAGGAAGGTAGGGGCATCGGCCTGATGAACAAGCTGAAAGCTTATAAGCTCCAGGAACAGGGCCTGGATACCATTGAGGCTAATCTGAAATTAGGTTTTATGGCTGACAAACGCGACTATGGAATTGGAGCTCAAATCTGTCGGGATCTGGGACTTCGCAGCATTCGTATCCTTACCAACAATCCTAAGAAAATTAATCGCCTCGAGGTTTATGGAATAAAGATTATCGAACAAATACCATTAATAGCTCAACCGAGTAAGCATAACATTGATTACCTGCGAACAAAAAAAAACCGTTTCGGTCATATGCTTGATAAGGATTTGTAGTGAAATCATAAATTCAGAGACAAAAAGCAATATGACCAAATAAAGTTTAAACATGAGTTAAAAGTGAGAACGAAAGCCATTACCATAGTATTCCTTGTTTTGTCTTCAATATTTCTTTCGCCCTACATAGGTTGTGAGCAGAAGTCAAAACTTTTTGATATGTCCAATCAATCCAATAATAAGCTTGAGAAGCTTTCTGTTTATACCCGATATTCCCCGGTGGAAGTCGATATTCTTCCCTTGACCGAGTTCGTTAATGTTGGTGAAGCTCAGCAGAGCCAAATCAATCTATATGTCAGCCTGCTTGATTTATTCGGTTCCGAGATAAAGTCGCCTTGCGTATTTCGTTTTGAGTTATATGAAAAAGTTCAACGTTCGGCCGAGCCCAAGGGCCGAAGAGTCGTTATTTGGCCCGATATTGATTTAACTGAACCGACTGAAAACAATCAGTACTGGCGCAATTTCCTAAGGGCCTACGAGTTCAATTTGCCGTTCGGGCCGGCAAGCAACCAAACATATATAATTGAGGTCACATGTTTGTGTCCTACGGGCAAGCGTCTTACATCCGATTTCACTCTCAGTACACAGAATGACTCCGCAAGTTAAGTAGCCTCCTGAGCCAAATGATTCATAAAAACCACCCGTTTTTTCGTTACAAATCCAGTAAATGCAACTTTCGCTTGACTACAAGCCAACTTATATAGTATAAATATATTATAGAAATCTAAGTTTATATGAGTAAAATTTTGTTTTCAAGAAGTTGGATGATTTAAAGGAAGGAGGTCATACCAATCCAAAGACTTCATTATTGATGGAATAATGAACGTCTCAAAGTTTCAGAATTATTACTGTTTATTGTTTTTCTAATCCCGCTTGGAACTTTTTCTAAAAACGAGTTTATTTTTGGATATGAGGGCTAATAATATGTTCAATAAATCAATCTATATTTTATTGACTGTGTTACTTGTAGCAACGAGCGCGGTTCAGGCCGAAGTGGTGCTATCGACTGCCGACGGCAATGGTGCGGATACTTATCTTTCCAATGACGGCCAGAACGGCGATTTTGGTCCGGATAGCATACATGGCACAGATGCATCATTAAGGGCGTTCCGCCAACTGGCTGGTGTACGCTCCAAGGCCGCCTACATTAGGTTTGACCTCAGCGAGGTGGCCGGGGACATGAGTGGCGCCACATTAACATTCGAGGCGACCTTTCTTAAAGGTGCAGCAAAAGCAGTGGACGTCTATGGATTGATAGACGGAGACGATGATTTGTGGGACGAAAGCACGCTTACCTACAATACCGCTGCCGGTGTGCTCACTGCTACTCTTGGAAACAATACCCTCGACATGACCAAGGTGACATTGTTGGGAACAATTACTACTCCTGCCGTTGGTGACCCATATCCTGTCAGGTTCAGTTCAAACCCAACGGAGCTTTCGCTCACAAGCTTTCTCGAATCGGATACAAATGGCCTGGTGACATTTTTGTTTATCGGCACCGACAATGAAGGCGAGAGTGCCTCAAAAGAACGCGAAACGTTCAATGCGCCCACTCTGACTTTGCCGAACGCAGTTATAGGG
>CAZMWN010000054.1:10707-14877 GCA_964569935.1 uncultured Pirellulales bacterium | reverse complement strand
TTTTATGTGGGAACTGATTAGAGCCAACAAGAGAAACTCCATCGTTTTGATGGTCATCATGGCTGTTGTCTTGCTGCTTCTGGGCTTTGTAATTGGCCTTGCTTTCTTTGGACCTGAAGGTGGTTTTTTCGGTCTGATGATCGCGACCGTGATTTGGATTGTGCTAACATTGATAAGTTTCTCGAGCGGCGACCAAATTCTTTTGGCCGCAAGCAGAGCGCAGCTCGTTACCCATGATGTGCACCCTCAGTTGTTTAATGTCGTTGAAGAAATGAAAATCGCCTCCGCCCTTCCGGCCATGCCAAAAATTTACATTATCAACGATCCCGCCCCGAATGCGTTTGCAACCGGCCGCAAACCCGAAACAGCATCCGTTGCTGTTACCGCAGGCCTTTTGGGTCGACTTAACCGAGATGAGCTACAGGGCGTTATCGCACATGAGATGAGCCACATTCTACATCGTGACATTCTTTTTGTAACGCTTGCCGGCATCATGCTCGGTTCAATCGTCTTGCTCTCCCAAGTGTTCTTGCGCGGTATGTTTTATAGTTCGATGATGGGCGGGTCACGCCGAAGATATTCAGGCGGCGGAAAAGGTGGCGGTCAGGCCCAGATAATTATGCTGGTAATTGCGATAGTTGCCGCCATCTTGGCGCCGATAATGGCGTATCTTCTGTACTTCGCGCTTTCCAGGCAGCGAGAGTACCTCGCCGATGCTGACGCCGCTAGATTGACTCGTTACCCGGAGGGGCTTGCCAGTGCTTTGGAGAAGATTTCCGGAGATCCATCGCCGCAATTGGCATCGGTAAATAAAGTCACGGCACCAATGTATATTGTCAATCCCTTCAAGAAAAAGGGACAGATGAAGTTGTCCGATTTGACCAGTACGCACCCGCCGATCTCCGAAAGAATCCAGATTTTGCGTAATATGACTCACGGTGCTTCCTTCAAGGACTATTCGAGAGCTTTCGTTGCGGTAACACACACTAAGTCAATAATACCACCTTCGGCTATAACTAAAGAGGAAATCGAATTGCGCCATGCACAGGCCGAAGAGGGAAAACAGCAGCGTGTTCAAAATCAAATGCGCCAGGTCGGTGATATAATGCGTAAGGTTAATCAATTCGTATTTCTAACCTGCGCCTGCGGCTTAAAGCTAAAAATACCCCCAAACTTCAAAGGAGATAAAGTCCAGTGCCCCCGTTGTCATAAAAGTCACAAAATTCCAGGGAAATAAGCAAGAACTAAAAGCTAAAAAGTGGCCTGATAAACGTTGTGGCTGCAAAGTTTGATTATACTAACCGACTTTCAAGCCAGCAGTGGAATTTGTAACTGATTTTCTTATTCTTTCTATATGCTTTTCAAGCATGTCAAATTTCCGCTTGCAGATAAATGTAAACAATGCATCCTCGGGGCGCAAATTCCCGTTTTGGCCTTTAGTTTCATTTGCGGAGCTCACACTTTGGGTAATATAGTCGTTTATCAGCTCGCGCTGTTCCTTTAATAATTTATGCAAAATTGTTACCCGGTCTTGAAGCACCACATTTTCTCTTTCTAATGCGGCAAGGCGTTGTTCCATTGTAAGTCTCATTTTTGTTACAACATCTTTCGATATCTTAACCATATTATTCGCTGCCCAGGTGGTTCCTTTTTTTATATTAATATATACCCTTTGAACAGGATATTTGTTCTCTGTATAAGGCGACCATATGGGCAACATTTTTTACTATTTGAGTTTTTTCGACAGATTATCAAAACATGTAGCTAAGGATATTCCTTAATTTGAGCTTCTAAAAACCTTTTCTTTCTAAAATGTGTATAAACAGCCTATTCAGATATGTAAAAGGATGTATGGAGAAGCGCACTTCAATGTTTATAAAGTTGCATTAGAAAATACTTCTTATCATTAATAAAAAACCGAGTAAGGCAAATGGAATGCCGACAGGTGCACCATCGATGGTCATAGCAAGTGCAATCCCGACAATCATCAATGCTACTCCCAATATTCCGGCTATTACACGGCCGGTTATGTTGAGTACAAGGGCTAACAAATTCCACACAGCCACAAAAGGCCACAAAAACCACGGTAATGTATTTTTTGTCAACATGATTATCTCCATTCCATACTAACTGGGATTTCTTTGTAAGGAATCGGCTTTTATATCGGGCAGATCCAATCGATTAATATTATTGTTGAATAGCCGGCAAAATGGAATTAGAAGGTTTTGTTGGCTGCGAATAGTTCCTTGACCGAGGGACGCATCAGGACAATGATAGTTAATATGCCTAATACTGTTCCGAAAGGCATGAACATGCAGCTGATTGCAGCTATGATTAAACAGAACGTATAGCGTTTTCTCTTTGCAAGGCTGCTACCGGCAATAATAAGACAAACCGCAAGCGTCCATCCCAATGTAATAAATACGATGGCCATTGCAACAAGCATCAGGCCGACAAAGGCCGGTGCATCGTCAATTGCTCCGACAAGCATCGCTACACCAATAGAAAAATGGATAAAAAATATGCATGTAAATAAAGCTTTCAGACCACCAACTACATAGTGAAAAATCGAAAGCAGTTTTAAGTGTTGTTTATCCTGATCCATTGGAACACTTCCTTTCCGTTCTTATAGGATTAGATTTCGACATTCGATATTCGAGACACACGTTATACAGATTATATTTCAATCTATTATTCCAGTTCGATAGTCTGGCCGGGTGTCAATATCTTTACATCGCATTGGACCATTTCTGCAAATTGTTCAGCGTCGCTTTGTCCGCCCACAATGTCACCCCAGTGGTACGGTATCGCCATTTTGGGATTTATATGCATGGTCGCCTCTGCGGCATCTTCGGCGTTCATTGTATATGTCCCGCCGACAGGAAGCAGTGCTACGTCAATCTCGTTGACGGATTTTATTTCCTCGGTTAAATCCGTATCGCCGGCATAATAAATCCGTTTGGAATTTACCTGAATGATAAATCCAACCCAGTTGTTTCCTTTCGGGTGAAATTGTTTCCGGGGATTGTACGCAGCTACTCCTTCCACAGTTATACCGTCCAGTTTGATTGTTAGACCGGGCAAAATCGGTTCACCTTTTCTTTGTGTTTTAATAACGTCGGCGGCGGCGACAAGTTTCGTATTTGGCCCGCTAATCTTAGAGATGTCCTCCGGGCAGTAATGGTCGTAATGACTGTGACTGACGAGGACCAATGTTGCATCCTGTGTCGCATCCTTGATTTTCCATGGATCGATGTATATGACCTTATCTTCGTGACATATCCTGAAGCTGGCATGACCAAGCCACTGTAATGTCATATCCATAGCAGCCTCCTTTCCAGATTGATTTTCTGTTCCCGCTCTTTTTTCATCGAACTTTTTGCCGCTGATATATTTTTCCGGCACCCGAAAACAATCAGCGACATGATTACAGTAAAACTAATAATCTCGAAACTCACACTTTTCCTCGATGCAGAAGCATCTCAGAAGAAAAAATAGTCCATGATATAAACAGTACTGTACCGAGCATACAGGGGCTTGTCAACAGCATAGTCTGTAAACGCTGAACTCAAATCTTTCGGCGTGTTTGATTTGCGCAGTATTGAAGAAGGGGGCGCAAGTATTAACTTGTCCTTCTATAAAGAAAGATAAAAAATACCGAGAAAATGTGCAGGATTTATGATCTGATTTTAAGGCAATCCTTCATAAAGCAGCAGTTGGTGTAAGGGCACCGGCCGTTCGATGTTCCGAAACACTGCGTGTTTCCCTCTGCCAATTGAATAGCGTGGATAAGTTCTACCTTTGACATTTTTCCGGGTGATAGTCCGAGTGCTTTAGCTTTCATTTTTATTTCGGACAGTTTCATACTTTTATCTGCGACTTTCGTTGCAGGCATCTTTTTTGTCTCCTTTAGTTTTTCAAAGCGAATTTAATTTGCTTAATTTCTATGTTACACATAGCTGGAATTATTCCAGATTCATTACCTAAATATCGTATTAATAGTTCGTTTTTATGCAATTTAAATGGTGTATCCAGCTAATATATTTTCGATAAATTTAGCAGTTGTCATCAAGAAAAAAGCCCCGGAAATTGAGTTTTTTTATTCTTATTTTTTAATTTTTTCGATACCAGGATTTTACCGGACTTTTATACCCGGCCGAAAATTGTGCA
>CAZMWN010000054.1:0-10697 GCA_964569935.1 uncultured Pirellulales bacterium | reverse complement strand
TGTTTGTAAATTGTTATTTCATAAGATTTTCGTTTGCATATAAGAGGTTAAGTAGATAAAATAATGATATAAGCTTGGTTATTCAGAGAAGTGGATTTAATATAGGGATTCTTACACCGACCGACATAAATTTTCCATTCTAATTTTTTGATAATAACCAGTGAGTATTTGAAAGAGTGAATAGCATGTCTAAAATGAAACAGGCTTAAAGAGAGAGGAGAAATTTCTATGTCGAGGCAGAAGGGATTTACGCTAATAGAGTTGTTGGTGGTAATTGCTATTATTGCACTTCTGTTGGGTATTCTCATGCCGGCTTTAAGCAAGGTCAGAGAGCTGGCTCAAAGCTCTGCTTGTAAGTCGAATTTGAGAACCTATACACTGGCGGTGCAAATGTACGCCGGGGATAATGATGACAGTTTTTGTGACCCGGACCTTTGCTATTTTTCAACGAGCGAGAGTTATCCTATCGAGTCAGCGATTGGAGCGGATTACCGTCACCTTCGTTGGTGTAACGGTGATTTGTATCTTCAGAGTCATCCGGAATATGGAGGTACACTATATCCGTACATGAAAGACGCGCGGGCTTTTATCTGTCCTACGTATGCTCGAATAACTATTAGGGGTTCAGAGGATCAGTTTTATAGAGCCTCCGGTGATACTATTAAAAATTATCAGCCCTGGTATAACTATACCATGAATGCATATCTCGGCCCAGTCACTACACCCAGGGGCCGGGCGCTTAAGACAATCAGGGTAGAGAAAGTCTCAAAGGTAAAAAATCCGGGTGAAACTTTTTCTTTCACTGAGGAAAGTGCTATAGTTGACATGGATTATAGTATGTCCGGTCTCAATGATACGTACATGATTCCGGGCGATGACCTTATGGTAACTAAATGGTTAGACGAGGTTGGAGGTAATCCCTGGTATGTTATACCCGGTCCGGATGGCGTTGGTATGTTCTATGATGTTATCGCCGGTTTCCACCATGCTCCATCCGGAGATAAGACCGGTGGTAGGGGCAATTGTGCTTTCATAGACGGACATGTTGATGCCCATCCACGTGAAGAAACGTTTCCGTTGGCCTGGCCTAAGTGATTCGTAATTTCGGTAGCTCTGCTTCAAAAACAATTTTCGCAAATTGTACAGTTATTGTCTGGCAGAATACATTTCTCGAAAAAAAACAGGGAACTTCAAAAATTCAAATTGTGTCATTTTCTATAAATCGATTTTAGCAGGATAAAAGATGAAAAGGCTATGTTTGATTTTAGCTGTTTTTTCGGTTTGCTTTTCAGGTTGTACGGCAGGATATAGGGTGCATGTTAATGGTTTTTCTGAACGTGACCAGCAAATCAGGAGTAAAGCATCGGTATATGTATCGGCGGATCCGAATTCCCAGAATCCTATCTTTGATAAGGAGATTAAAGACAAAATTGAGGAACTACTGAAATGGTACGATTATAACCCGGTCTCCGTGATTGAGCAATCCGATTATAGACTTGCTTTCCAGGTGGGAATGGATTCGCATCAGAGTTCAGGCTTTACGTCGCTTCATCATCCTTATGTGGGTTTTCATAGTGGATATTGGAGGGATTATCATTTCGGCTACACCACGTATGTCCCGTATTATGATACCTTTTATGACCAACGGCTCATAATAAAGGTCTTTGCCCGCGATAGCAACACAGATTCAAACTCCGAGCAGGTTGTCTGGGTTGGTGAAGCTATGGTTAGTACAAGCGGCGACGATTTTCGCCGAACGATAAACTATTTGCTTGTTGCCTGCTTTAAATATTTCGGTGCAGACACAACCAGGCAAAGGAGCCTGTATGTCACCGAAGAAGACCCCCGAATAATCCACATAGAATCCTTAAGGTAGGCCATCATTTCAGCCTTTTTACACAAGCAATGAACTGCGTGCTATGAATTTTGAATCAACAGAGGAATTTCTTTTCAATTACTTTACTTGTTTGATTCTCTATATCACGGCTTACGATAGTACGTCATGGCTTCGGGGAGCAGATTTTCGATTTTTCGGATTCTGGTTGAGTCGGCGGGGTGCGTGCTCAGGATTTCCGGCGGTTGGGGGCCTTGTTTTGCAGCGGCCATTCTCTGCCAGAAGGTTACGGCTTCATTCGGATTATAACCGGCCATAGCCATAAATATCAATCCCAAATGGTCCGCCTCGCTTTCATGCACCCTGCTATACGGCAGCAGAACGCCGACCTGCGAACCTATACCATAGGACGTCATAAACAGGTTCTTTGTCTGCTCAGGTCGTTCTTCAAGGGCCTTCGACAGGGCCATACTACCCATCTCAACGATAAGGCCCTGTGTCATTCTTTCAGCGCCGTGCCTGGCGAAGGCGTGCGCGATTTCATGGCCCATGACCACCGCCAAACCTGCTTCGGTCTCGGCAACCGGCAGCAGACCCGTATAGACGACCACTTTACCGCCGGGCATACACCATGCGTTGACGTTGGGGTCTTCGACGAGATTAAATTCCCATTGGTAACCTGCAAGTCTATCCTGTGTTCCTTTTTCAATACAATACTGTTCTACGGCTTGTTGTATTCTGCTTCCGCAGCGTTTAACCATTTGGGTTTGCTCGGCGTTGGTGCTTAGCTTGTGCTGGGCAAGGAATTCGCCGTAGTTTTGAAAGCTCATCGAATTCATCATCGAATTGGGCACGAGATTGAATTGTTTTCTTCCCGTTATTTCAATCTGTGAGCAGCCGGACAGTATCAACAGAAGACCTAAAAGAATAACTAATTTTAATTTTAAAAATGTCTTCATGGTTTGTCCCCTTTATTTATAAAGTCAAGTTTCAATATTTTACTACGCTATAAAACGGGATGCATTTCAATAATTTTCCGCATCCATAACTGTGCATATTAGAACCAACTAATCGATTAATATCAATCCATAAAAGTTCGGGCACTGGCGTGTTGTTCGCACGACTTCTATAAACAGATGACGGATGGCAGAAGTCAGATAACGGAGAATTACTTGTTGTTAAACCTGGCGCACCACTTCTGAGGCTCAGCCATCACTTTTCCGAGCATTCTACCAATTTTCTTACTTTTTTCTAACAGCATCCTATGTTCCTTACTTGAAATATATTTGCACTTCACAGCGGTATCCAACCAATGCTGTGTTTCTGCCTGTTCTCCATCGCTGTCGGATAGCTTGCTGATAAAGTGTGCTGGATAACGTCGCTTTTGCCATGACTCAGCAATGTTAGCTCCTATTGAACGTGAAGAACTTCTGATTTGGTTTGTTAGTGAGTAGAGTTCTTCTTTGGGAAACTTCTTTGTGATTATAAAGATTTCCTGTTGAAGCTCAATTGCAAGATTATATACTTTAAGGTCACGAAAACTTTCGATTTTTGCAGCCATAGAAATCGTTCTCCGTCCTCAGTCTTCTGTCCTCAGTCCTCTGTCTTCTTATGTTTCATTGATTTCCTGTTTTATTTTGTTAAGCAGATTGATTGCTTCTATCGGTGTTAGATTATCGATGTCAATAGAACCAAGTTTTTCCAGCACGCCCTTGTGTTTCTCCACAAACAATAGTTCCTTGTCCGGTTCTTTTGTTTTATGACGGGATAAATGCTCGCCGGTGGCTTCTTTCTGGAATGTGCTTTCAAGCTCTTCCAGGATTTCTTTGCTGCGTTCTAAAATTGATTTCGGGACACCGGCTAATTTTGCGACGTGAATGCCGTAGCTTTTGTCTGTTCCGCCGGGAACAATCTTATGCAAAAAGACGACCTCATCCATCCATTCCCGGACTGCTACGTTACAATTCTTTATATTAGCGAACAACTCTGCTAATTCGGTCAGTTCATGGTAGTGCGTGGCGAATAGCGTTCGGCAATTTATTTTGTTTGCGATATATTCGGTAATCGCCCAGGCTAAAGATAATCCGTCGTAAGTGCTTGTGCCGCGTCCGACTTCGTCAAGTATGACCAGCGACCGGTCGGTGGCGTTGTTGATGATATTGGCTGTTTCGGTCATTTCGACCATAAATGTTGACTGGCCCCGAACCAGCTCATCGGAGGCGCCGACACGGGTGAAGATTCTATCGACCAGGCCGATTTCGGCATCTTTAGCCGGAATGAATGAGCCGGTCTGCGCCATTAAAACCAAAAGAGCAGCCTGCCTGATATAAGTGCTTTTGCCACTCATATTCGGCCCTGTAATTACAATGATTTCACCAGCTCCATCGCCGAGTTCGGTATCGTTCGGCACAAACTCCGGGCCGAGCGTTTCTGCCAAAACCGGATGCTTGCCTTCGTGTATGGTAAGGATGTTTTCTTTGGTTATTTTTGGTCGAATATAATTTCTACGCCTGGCTAAATATGCCATTGCCGTAATGCAGTCGCATTGAGCGATAGTACCGGCCAGTGCCTGCAGTCGGTTGATATATTGGGCACACTGATGACGGAGCTGGTCAAAAAGCTGCTGCTCTAATTCGATGGCCATTTCCTCAGCGCTTAGAGCCTGGGTCTCGTATTCCTTGAGCTTCTCGGTGATATATCGTTCGGCGTTTTTAATTGTCTGCTTGCGGATGTAGTCGGCTGGGACTTTATCCGCCGATGAGTGATTGACTTCGATATAGTAGCCGAAGACTTTGTTATAACCGATTTTCAGATTTGAAATGCCGGTCCGCTCAATCTGGTTCTTTTGATAATTTTTCAGCCAGCTTCGTCCGTCTCTGGAAATCGAGCGTAATCGGTCAAGCTCTTCGGAGAATCCCGTTCTAATCACGCCGCCGTCCCGAAGATGCGAAGGAGGCTCCGGCTCGATTGCCGCTTCGAGCACATCGGCCAATTCTTCCATACTGTCACACTGGCCGGCCAGTTGCACAAGCAGTTCGCAGTGGAATTGCTCCAGAATTTGCCGCAGCAGGGGTATTTGCCGAAGCGTTCCTGCAAGAGCTACGAAATCTCGGGGAGTTGCCCTGAATGTGCTGATGCGGGCTGCGATTCGCTCGGTGTCGGATATGTTCGAAAGCAGTCTGCGAATATCAGCCAGTTCGGTCTCTGCATCTTTTACTTCCTCGATGGCGTCCTGATGTTGTTCGATGGCACTAAGATCGCACAGCGGCATACAAAACCAGTTTCGGAACATTCTTCCGCCCATGCCGGTTATCGTTTCGTCGAGGCTCTCGAGCAGCGAGCCTTTGCTGCTCTCGGTGCGGATGGTCTGAAGGATTTCCAGACTTCGCAAAGAGGCAGGGTCTATTTGCAGATAATCCCGGCGGTCGATTTTTTTCAGGTTCCGGATGTGGCCGAGCGTGGTTTTCTGTGTTTCGTTGAGATATTCAATGATGGCGCCTGCGGGAGCGATGAGTGTATCGTCGTAGTCGGAGATGCCGAAGCCTTCGAGAGTGGCCGTACTGAAATGCTTGAGCAGACGCTGCCTTGCCTGAAAGGGGTCAAAATACCACGCGGGGCGTTCGGTTATAATGGCGTTAGTCAGTTGTGTGATGTCACGGCTAAGTTTTTTTATCTCGGCCTCGAACAGTTCGCCGCGTCTGTCGGCAAGCAGGCACTCGGCAGGTGCTAACCGAAGCAGTTCATCGAGCAGCTTTTCTTCGGGCAGTTCCTGAGCGAAAAAATGGCCGGTGGAAATATCGACCCAGCTTATGGCGGCCCGGTGTTTTGTCCCCAGACTGACGGCACAGAGGAAATTATCCTCCTTGGCGCTGAGCAGAATATCGTCGGTGAGCGTGCCGGGCGTGACTATTCGCACGACATCGCGTTTGACTACGCCCTTCGCGGTTTTCGGGTCTTCGACCTGCTCGCAGACGGCGACTTTATAACCGGCCTGAAGCATTTTTTTCAGATACCCTTCTACTGCGTGATACGGCACGCCGGCAAGAGGTATGGGATTATTGCCTTTGCTTCGTCTGGTTAAAGTCAGGCCCAGAACTCTGGAGCATGTTTTTGCATCTTCGTAAAATGTCTCGTAGAAATCGCCCATGCGGAAAAACAATATGCAGTCCGGGTGCATTTTTTTGAACCGGTGAAACTGCTTCATCGCAGGCGTCAATTTTTGGTCGATTGGAGTCATGAACTGATTATACACAAAGCCGGCCGTTTAACAACTCTGTTATGACCGAGACGGCTTGATTGGATTTGGCGGTAGTTAACTGCTTGAGCAGGTTTTCCTGCCGGGCGGTTATGCAAACAGCGGCTTGTAAATCGAAATCGACTATGCCGCAAATTTGGCGGATTTTTTCCATCAAATTCTCAATTCCGGTACCATCCATGGCGCTTGTTAAAACTGTGTTCGATAGAAATTTGGGCAGTTTTTTTGGATCGAATCCGGCGGGCAGGTCGGATTTGTTCAGAACTGTAACAACTCTTTTATCAGCTATTTTCTCAACGAATTTTTTGTCAAGCTGGTCTGCTGACCGGCTGTTATCCAGGACAAGCAGGACAAGGTCGGCCTTTTCCAGAATTTCTGTTGTTTTTTTCCGGGCGGCCTTTTCGATAGTATTTTCTGGTGCCGTTAATTGCTCGTCCAGTCCTGCTGTATCGATTAGTTCCAGTGATAAAGAATCGATTCGGCATTGGGACCTCACCCAGTCCCGTGTTGTGCCTTTGATGTCAGTGACAATTGCTTTCTGTCGGCCGGACAGATAATTTAGCAGCGAGCTTTTGCCGGAGTTTGGCGGGCCGGCCAGGACGGCGGTGCAGCCGTATATGATTAATTTGGCGGTTTGGGTTTTTTGGAGTATTATGTTTGCCTGATTGCTAATCTCATCGATGGAAATTTCTTCTATGTTATCAAGCCAGTGCCGTGCTGTTTTGCTTAGGCCGGCGTTAATCTGATTTGCGATTATTTTTGTGCCCTCGAGAGTTTTTGCCTTTGGCTGGGCCAGCTTCGCTTCGGTCGCAATTGTATTACCGTTCTTTTGTGCGGACAGAATTTTTGTTTGAAGCTGCTCCGGATTCAGAATTTCGACGCCGTGCCGTTGGAGTAATTGCATTATCATTTCAACGATGAGCGGATTGCCGTGACAATTTATTGCGATTGTCCGGGTCTGCTCGCAGCCGATTGTTACCTGGTCTATTGTTTTATCGCCGTTGTGAATTGTCCCGAGCAGGATTTGGCCCGTCTCGAATTTTACCGGGCCTTTTCCCGCCGGTTCGAATATTTTTCCGATGACATCCGCGGCCGAATCGCCGAAGACCTGAATCGTAGATATTGCACCGGTTCCTTTACCCGTCGTTACTGCTGCGAATATATTCATTTTTCCTATTTATATCTCGTAAGGCGAATTCAAGTAGATGTACAGCATGTATAGTGAGCTTATTGCTGCCGTGATTTTTCTGCGATATATTTCTTATAGGCTAAAAAGATACCTTTGACTACGAGATTGGGAACATAGTTGTCTATAAAATCACAATCGCTTTGTATTGTTTTAGCGCCGGAACCGGTAATAACCGACTGCGGCCATTTGCCGATTTTCTCTGCGTAGCGTCTGATGACTTCCTGCAATGTCCCCAGAACGGAATAATACAGCCCGCAGTTGATGGCGTCGGCGGTGTTTGTGCCGTACGGAGCTTTGGGTTTGGTAACTTTAATATCGGGGAGTTGTGCGGTGTTTTCTTTTAAGGCATTAGCACTGATTTCAAAACCCGGGCAGATGACACCGCCGAGGAAGACGCCGTTTTTATCTACCAAATCGATAGTGACTGCGGTGCCGAAGTCGGCGACCACGACCGCATCTCCGACGACATCGTAAGCCGCCGCTGCCGAGATTATCCTGTCGGTGCCGATTTTGTCCGGCTCGTCCACCCAAGCGGTCATCGGCAGGGGGATTTCTTTGCCTATCACGTAAACCTTTTCACCTAAATCATCCTTTACTATCTGCCGGATGAGCTTTGTCCATGCGGATTTGACACTGCTGATAACGATAACGCCGTTGCGTTTTTTTTCTTTGGAGCTTTCGAGAACCGGCACTTTTTGCCATGCGGATTTCAGGCAGCTTGTCAGTTTTGTTTTGGAATTGCCGGGGATGGATTTGACAGACTGCTCCTTATCGTCGAGGAAAAGCCCGATGCCGATATTCGTATTGCCGATATCTATTGCAATTACATTCATTACTCGTACCGTGTGCTGCGTTCAGCGTATTGCGTTTGTCTTCTGCCTTTCCGACTTCGCCAAGGCTACGCCGGACAGGCTGTCATCCGTCATCTGCCGTCTGTCTTCCGTCTTCCGTTATTTCTACTCTATTACCCAGCTTTTGTCAATCTAAGGGATTTGATATCGATAACAATGAATCCCAGCAGTTAGCATATAGAGTGTGAAGAATTGCACCAATTTGCTTAAATTTAAATAATTTTTACGGAATGCGGATAACTTTTATACCGTTTCGTTTGAGTAATTCACCGGTGACGCCTTCCCGATCACATGAGGGACTTCCACCTTTTAAATAAGCACGTTGAATGCCGACGATTCTCGCGATTTCCAATGTGTACTTTGCTCCATTGACATGAAACTGCGTTACGTCTTTTCCCGTCTCCGGTGCAATAATTCTTAATCGTCCGTCCAGAACTTGTGCTCCTGTGCCGTTTAGTTTTTCGCCGGTTCTTGGTGTTGGCATACCGCCGAGTTGTTCCGGGCAGACCGGCACAAGGGTATATTTTTTCTTCAATCGTTCAATCAGTTTTTCCCGCTTCTTCGGCCTGTGTCCATGCCAGCGACATGGAATCCCCAGCAGACAGGCACTTATAAGAACAGGTTCTGTATTGCTGTGACAATCGAATAAATAACCGTCGATATATCTGTTATTTCGCTGCATGACATAATATCTCGATACTGATCGAATAATAGAGTGTTAATGCCATATCAAGCAAGCAAAATCAGGGATTATTTTTCGTGGAATTAGTATAGAATACTGAATACAGAAGCTACGAAAAAATTCCCTAAGGGGCAGGCGGACAACTTTAATTTTTCTTGCTGTGATTATTTCTTCAGAGCATTAGGGAACGTGGACAGTGTTATCTGTGGCTCAAACAAGAGATAAAACAATCCCCATAATTCCTAATGCAGCAAATATGAAGTATATTATACAAAAACATTTAGAGTAAGACAGGTGCCAATAACATGGACAACACAATTTCCAATCATCACTTAGTTGTTGTGTTTTTATTTCTTCCTGTATGAAAAGAGACAATTCTTCAGAATTTTCTCCCTTATTGACAGACTCTGTCTCGATTTTTTTTAGAATACTTTCTGCGTGCTTCACTAAAAACCGTACACGCTGATCAAGTTTCCAAAAAGAGAAGGACACGAATAAAAGACCAACTGAAAGAGCAATTTTAACAAATTGAAAGTCTCCGTTTCTTTGTAATGCGCTTGCAAGTCCAGCTGTTAAAATGGCCGATATAAGAACGAAGAAGTTAAAAATAGACATTCTCTGCCCTGCATGTAATTGAAAATACTTCCATGCATAATCTCTACTTTCAGCACTTATATTCCTGCTCCTCATTTTATGATTCCCTTAGTATATCATTTTGGCCGTTAGGCCACCATCTATCGTAATTATACTTCCTGTAATAAATGAAGCTGAATCTGAGCATAGCCAGAGTACTGCATCTGCTACCTCTTTGTCAGTTCCTATCCTCCCAGTTGGATATCGATTATTAATGTTTGAGTTTTCTGTACAGTCTGCTTGTAATTGTTGTCTAAATGGTGTATCGATAGCTCCAGGGCATATAGCATTCACTCTTATGCCTGAGCTTGCATATTCTAGAGCAGCTGTTTTGGTTAGTCCGACTATTCCATGCTTGCTAGCAACATATGCAGGTAAACCTCGATTACTACCTATTAAACCATAAACAGATGACATATTAATAATCGCTCCAAAATTTTGTTTCTTCATCTGATTTATTTCGTGCTTAAGGCACAACCACACAGACGTAAGATTATTTCTAATAACATGCTCCCAATTTTCTTCAGTGCAGTCGGCAGTCTGTGCTTTTTTTCCAGCAATCCCTGCATTGTTCAATGCATAGTCGAGTCTTCCGAATTTTTCGATAACTTTATTAAATAGTAGGGCAATATTGTTTGATTCTGATAAATCTGTTTTTATAAAAATACTGTTTCTGCTAAAATTTTGCACTTTAGTAAGAGTATCTTTGGCTCCTATAGGGTCTAAGTCAACAAGAACAACTGTTGCCCCGGCATTACTAAACTCAATGGCAGAAGCTCTACCAATACCCGAACTGGCTCCTGTCACTAATGCGATCTTGTTTTTGAATACCTTTGATTTCACAAACTTTCTTCACAAAACGATGATCTAATATTTTTAAATCGGTATGGTGCCTTGTTCTTAATCCCCTTTATGGCTATAGAGCTTAGAAAACCAATTTTTTACCACCAGATTCTATATCGGAATAGGAAATGAGGTGCTTAATTGTGGTAACTACGTATTTTTACAAAATTCACGAGCCGCGAACCACAAGTGGCGAGTAAAGGACAATTTCCGGAATAACGGGGATTTTGCTTGTAAATCGATTGTTTTAAGATAAAATGTGAAGTTCCTGTAAGGGACGCCTAAGGCGGAACAATCGATAGTTCATTGTTCGTAGTTCATAGTTCTTAGCTATTAGCGGATAGGGAATAGCAAATCAAAATGCAAACCTCGAAATGCAAAATTGCAGAAAAAGCAATATTGAGGCACAA